>JANNPR010000970.1:0-3335 GCA_031400345.1 Planctomycetota bacterium
TGTGGGCCGGCGACTGGAAGCGAGGCGAGGACGCGCTACGCGAGGGCTACGGGATGCTGGAGCGGATGGGCATCGAGGCTGGGGTCCAGAAAGTCTCTCTCGATCTCGGCGACTGCGCCTTCCGTCAGGGTTTGAACCACGGCTTCACTTGTCCGTGTCCATGCGATCCTTTCGAGCGGAACATTTATCGATGCTTGTGCGACAATTGCCTGACTGTCGACTCCGGTTCCAGAGGATTCAGGACAGTAGCCCTCTGCGGCAGCGGCCAAGCGGACTGGACGATTGACATTAACGGATATAGAACGAGAATCGGCTGCGTTCACAGAAATGCAATTTGGTCGGTCATGGATTCGGCAGTCCCGGCATGCAAAAAAGTTGCAATGCGCCGAATCTTTTCACCGACTGAGTAACGCTGCTCGGGAATTACGAAGATTCCGCTGTGGGATCGGCCGTTCGCGAGAAACTCGCGATGTAGGCGAGCGAAATCTTTGGCGTTGAAAGTGTAGAGTACACGTCGCCCATGTATCGCGAATTCTAGTTGCTCCTGATCCGATACCCCCAATCGACCCGCCTCAACGGTCGTTACCAAATCGATTCCGCGAGCACGCAATCCGAGTATTACCTTGGTCTCTGACGCATCTTCGTCCACGTAGAGACGAATCTCGCTCATCGAAGAATCCTTAGTCTTTCCCTTGCTTCAGTTCATCGTATTCCGCATCGTCCGTTGCTAGCTCGGCTTCAATTTCGTCTCGATTAGCGTGGAAGTATGCGAGTGCGACGTAGATTTGGCTCAGCGCGAGATGCGGATAGGTCTGGGCGATCTCCTCGGCCGTTTGCCCCTGTCGATAGAGCGTCACGATTCGGTGAACTGTGATTCGAGTTCCGTCGATCCGGATCCGCCCGCCACAAATCCCCGCGCTACGAATGAGCAAGGCATCAAGCATTGTGGACATGAATGTACATTCTCCTGTCGAAAAGTCGTTGCGATTCCCGTGCACCGCTGAAGCCCCGTCGGTTGGCGCTGAAGTGTTCCTATTCTACTTCATAATCGAAGCCTCGCCCGAGAAACACTGACCGCAGTCTCACCAAATTAACCGATCGTCATCACCCGAGACCTCGAGAAAGCAAAACTCTGGGCTAAGTAGCGCCGAACCTTGAATCTCACTAAACACCCAGCCGAACAGCAAACACACGGCTGTCAGCAAAACAACCCTGTTCTCAGGGTGTATCGCCAACGCTTTCTACGCCGATTGTCGCCAAGTCCCATGAACTTTCTCATGCGGAATAGACGGACTACTGAAGGTGGGACAGTTCCAGCGTTAACGTGAGCTGTCGCTGACATCGTTAGACGCGATGCAAAAGTCGCACGATGGCTATCTTGAAATTGTCAACTACACTAACGTTTCGAGGTTAAACTCGGACTAAAACGTGGGCATCGGCACCACGTTGTCTTCTCGGAGCAGAATGATGCAGACCATTTTAGTAACTGGCGGCGGTGGCTTCATTGGCAGCTGTCTTGTCCGCCATTTAATGACCAATCAGTCCTTCCAAGTGATCAATCTTGACAAGCTTACGTATGCTGGGAATTTAAATTCGCTTGTTGCGGTTTGGAACGATGCTCGACACATCTTCATTAAGGCGGACATTTCCGATCGTGAAAAACTTGGCCAGATATTCACCGACTATTCCCCGCAGGCGGTGATCAACCTGGCCGCTGAATCGCATGTCGATCGGTCGATCGATGGACCACAGGTTTTCGTACAAACCAACGTCATGGGTACCTTTCAGTTACTCGAGGCTGCTCGTTCATACTGGAATCGGCTCTCATCGGCTTCCCAGAAACTCTTTCGTTTTTTGCACGTTTCGACCGACGAGGTTTTTGGATCTTTAGGGGAGACCGGCAGCTTTACCGAATCGAGTTCCTACGCGCCCAATTCTCCTTACTCGGCGTCCAAGGCCTCGTCAGATCATTTCGTAAGGGCGTATTACCATACCTACGGTCTACCGACAGTCACCACAAACTGTTCGAACAACTATGGCCCATATCAATTTCCTGAGAAGTTAATTCCCCTAATGATCCTCAATGCCTTAGATGGCAAGCCCTTGCCCGTTTACGGCGACGGTTTAAACGTGCGCGATTGGCTGTATGTCGAGGATCACGTGCTGGCGTTATGTGCCGTTCTGGAGCGCGGAGTCATTGGTGAAACGTACAATATTGGCGGACGATGCGAGAAAACCAATTTGGAAGTCGTCCACACAATTTGTTCCATGATGAATCGAATCTGTCCGCAACTTCCGCACGTTCCTACAGAGCAATTAATCACTCGCGTGAACGACCGACCAGGACACGATCGCCGCTATGCCATGGATTCGTCAAAGATCGAGACGGATCTCGGCTGGTTTCCCACGCAGACGTTTGAAACCGGATTGGAACGGACCATCCGGTGGTATTTAGACAACCGCGAGTGGGTAGAGCAGATCTTCAGCGGAGCCTACCAACGTGAACGTTTAGGAATGCTGCAAGAGGGTGCCGCATGAGCACTATCCAGGATTCCCGCAAGGGAATTATCCTTGCCGGTGGATCTGGCACACGCTTGCATCCGGCAACTAAGGGAATCAGTAAACAGTTGGTGCCCATTTATGACAAACCGATGGTGTATTACCCCCTTTCTGTACTCCTGTTGGCTCGCATCCGTGACATCTTATTGATCTCCACTCCTGAGGATGTTTCGGGTTTTAAAAGGCTTCTAGGCGACGGAGCACAAATTGGGATCCGTATTCAATACGCCGTCCAACCCAAACCAGAGGGGTTGGCTCAAGCGTTCTTAGTGGGCCGGGAGTTTATTGGCGATCATCCCGTTTGCTTGGTACTTGGCGACAATCTGTTCTATGGCCAAGGTTTTCAATCGATGTTAGCCCAGGCCAATGCTCGAAAAATCGGCGCGACAATTTTCGGATACCCAGTTAAGGACCCTCAACGCTACGGTGTGGTCGAGTTTGATCATGACGGAAAGGTGGTTTCAATCGAAGAGAAGCCCTCCTGCCCAAAGTCGCATTATGCCGTGCCTGGACTCTACTTTTACGACAATCGGGTGGTCGAAATTGCGGCTGCGTTAAAACCATCCCTTCGAGGAGAATTGGAAATCACGGACGTGAATCGGGAGTATCTCAGGCGAAACGAGTTACATGTTGACCGATTCTCACGTGGTTTTGCCTGGCTGGATACCGGCACCCATGATGCGTTAATCCAGGCATCGAGTTTTGTGCATTCGATTGAAACCCGACAAGGACTGAAGATCGCCTGCCTTGAGGAGATTGCCTTCGAACTCGGGTAC
>JANNPR010000985.1:0-2388 GCA_031400345.1 Planctomycetota bacterium
AACAAGTGACGTGTCTCTGGGGGTTCGCGCCGAATACGCTGAAGCCCGGAAACGGAACAAAAATAAACTCGGGCCGAATGTATTTTTGTGATCTTGACTCGCACAAACTGCGCACGTCAGGCTGGGACTATGGCAAGAAAATCCATCTCTACCAAGTAGTCGGGGGACGAAAGGGCGGACACAACAAGTATTGTGATCACTGGAGGGTTTGGTCGATTTCCCCACCATCGTTCGAAGGCATCACACAACGGCTCGATTTTTGAGCCTTCGAGCACGTAAACTTTTCCCTTCACTAGATGTTCGATACTCCCACCCTCAGACGAAACCGTTGTTTCTATCTTACCGATGATCTGCCGCACCTGTGCATCTAAATCGCGTTCACAGACAAGATGTCCTGATGCATCAGAAGCATTCTGTCCACCGACGTAAAGCGACTTAACATTACCAAGTTTCGAAATAACTTGGCTATAAGCTTTCGGAGCCTCGTGAATTCCTTCAGCACTTAAGAATTGAACACAATTCATGAACGCGTCCTTACCCTTGGACAGGTGAATGCATCTATTTGTCGTATTGATGCATAAATAGGGGACCGAGCGGTCTATCAGAAACTTAATAATGCAAGCTACATACCACTTATAACCTCCGGAAAAAATTCTTTACTTGTCGCCGAACTTGGCAGCGTTTGTGCAAGAAGTTCACTCCGAAACGCACCATAGGTACGACAAAACGTCGTGAGTCGCCAGAAAATGGCAGACCGCTGATGCAATCTCTCTTAACCGAAATACTGGACCGCGTTCGAGAATACTGCGAATCCATCTCCCACTTCTATCGCCGGTCGACGCGTCCATCGCGGATGCTGAGTGCCATCGATGTGCCGTTCGGGATGCGGCATTAACCCGAAAACGCGACCGGTTTCGTCGCAAACACCGGCCACGTTGGCTTGCGAACCGTTCGGGTTGCGCGGAAATGGAAGAACGCTAGACTGATACCCGCCGGTGTGCACATATCGTAGCGGCAATTGACCACTTCGATCGAGCCTGTCTAACGTGGCGGCGTCACGCGTAACGAACTTACCTTCCGCGTGGGCAATTGGAAGATACATGCGTTCGATGCCGCTCAGGAAAATGCAATTGTTTTGCATTACGCAGAGATCGACCCAACGGTCCTGGTATCGACCTACTTCGTTCCAGGTGACCGTGGCTGGCATGCCTTCCGGGATATCTGACAAGAGCAACCCGGATTTAATCAGAATCTGAAATCCATTACAAATGCCGAGAATCAACTTTCCTTGCAATTTGAATTCTGTTAGCACATCGAACAGATGATGACGAATTTGATTGGCCAAAATACGGCCGGCCGCAATGTCGTCTCCGTAGCTAAATCCGCCCGGCAGGCACAAAATTTGGAAATCCTGGACAAGGCGTGGAGTTAGCAATAGCTGATTGATATGTATCAGGATCGATTTCCCGCCTGCCTTGTCGAATGCAAAGGCGGTCTCTTCATCGCAGTTCGTGCCCGGGGCACGCAAAACCAAGATTCTAGGTGACGACATAATCCGTTTACCCGCAGGATCCTCTTCGGCGGATATCCTATTTCCTACTAATTCCTACCAACGTAGCGTTTCTTGCCAGGCCTCTTTTAAGTCATTGATGTTCGCTGTAAGAATGGGTCGCTGGGCGTTCGCGTCGGCGAAGATCTCCAAGTCCGTTCCGGCCGTTACTGTGCCGATTCTGGCGATTGGAACTTCCTTCATCAAATCCTCGAACTCAGCATCGAGGTCCGGGGGCACCTCGCACAAAAAGCGAGAATTCGATTCGGCGAATAGGCGGACCGCTATGCCCTGCTGGCCCTCGGAAACGTCGCTACCGCAAGGCATCGGACCAAGGGTCAGTCGGGCACCCAAGCCGCCCGCGAACGCCATTTCTGCAATCGCGACGGCCAACCCGCCTTCGCTCAGATCGTGGCAGGCGCGGACGGTATGCCGAAGTATCGCTTGATGAATCGCTGCGAATGTGCGTTTAGCCACGACGACATCCATGACCGGGGCCGAGCCGCCTACTAAGTCTTCGACTAACGCTAAGTGCGATCCACCTAGCTCGTTTCGAGTGGTGCCAACAACATAGATCAGATTTCCCGGAAGTTTCAAATCCATCGTCACGCACTGCCGCACATCGTCAATCTGACCAAGTGCACTGATCAATAGCGAGGGTGGAATCGAAATGGTTTGCTTCGACCCATCGTCGGCGAGGTAGCTGAATTCGTTGTTGAGGCTATCCTTGCCGCTAATAAAGGGCGTACCGAGTCCTACGGCGACGTCGTGGCATGCCATCGCGGCACGGACCAGCGAGCCCAACGTTTCTGGACGATCCGTGTATCCCCAACAGAAAT
>JANNPR010000991.1:0-5445 GCA_031400345.1 Planctomycetota bacterium
TTTTCTGTTCTGCACAGTGCCTAGCGGCAGTGCCTAACAGGACGTGAACGTAGTTGCTCAACAGGGCAGCGCTAGAGCCGCCCATGTCTCCTACATTCTTAGACTGGTTCATGGAGATAAAGGTAATCAGATATTTCCGGCCTTCTGAGCCAAGCCGGTCTAGTGCTTTCTTAATCAGCTCTGGTTTGCTGAACAAGTCCAGGCAGGCTCCAATCTCATCAGTAAGGACAATGACTTCATCTCCTAATGCCTGATCGCCGGGTATCTTCTTGCGCTCGATCAGCAGGCTGATGAAGATGCCGACTTGAGCTTCAATGGCCTCAATGTCATCAATCACTGGGATGCCCAGCTGCTGCCAGATCGGGTTGCGGTTGGCGTGAGGGTCTAAGCCGATCACCTGAGCTGGCTTACTCTGGGTCAGCTTGCCCACTAGCCAACAGGCTACCGAGGTCTTGGCACTGCCGCTGTTACCTGCGATCAGAAAACCCACACCCTCATCAGCAATCTCATCCCAGTTGTAGAAGTCGAGCGTCGCCCGTGGCTTGGCTTCTTTGACCTGGACTTGTGCGCCGGTGGGACCGTGGTGAGCGAGCGCTACGAGGAAATCTCGTGGCGCTGGACTTTTTGAATCGATTGCGTGCCGACACAAAACTATTTCAGCGCGCCGACGGCCGGGATATAGAGGTTAACTTTGTTCAGCCCGACCCGGCACTTTCTTCCCATATTGAAAAACTCGTGCCGGCGGGGACCGGTGTTTTGCATTTCGTCGATTACACAGCCAGGCGAGTGAAGGAAAACCGTGAGCTACTCGCGGCAACTCCCACCAAGTCAGTTCCCAGCAGCCTGATTTTGACACTCAACGACGACAACGTCGGTTTCTTGCCGCAGTCTTCGCATTCGTCGTTGCAAGAACTGTTGGTTGAGCTACGTAATCACGGCTGGTCCGGCTTTTCCACCCGATATTGGTGCGTTGGCGAAATCGACTTAAGTGCCTACCTTCTTAGCCGTGGCAGTTTTGATTCGAGTATCAGCGTGGAGCAGGCCTGTCGCGATCTGGTTGCACCGGTTTGTGGCGATGCTAGCGCCGAGTGCACGATCAAGGCGATGAACTTGATCGAGCAAGCGACGGTTTTGGTGGACGAAAACGATATCGCATTTAGTTTTCCGATTCCTAATGTGGTGATGAAGCACTATGCCAGCGAGGAACCGATTCCTGAATGGTGGGGCAAAGTACGAGAGCACTATTTAAACGCAATGAATGAGATGTATCGAGCCAACACGAGGGCTCGCGACGGGGGACGATCCTACACACTGTATTTAGCCCGGAGATGCGAATTCGGGTTCGAATATATGAACTGTGTGGAGGCGGTCCGGAAGGCAGGCATCGCCAAACGCAGCAAAGACGTTGCCACCCAGAGGGCGCAGTTAGAAGCGGCCATCGAATCTCTAAACGGCGGCTTAAATGCCATGGCTGCTGTTGCTCGAAGTAACAGCGATCGCGGCGTAATTGCAGTTCTGAATGAGTACGGATACCGACCTCTGGTACGAGAACTCGATGCTGTCGATCAAGCTGCGAGCAAGGATTGATCCGCATGACGGAGCCACTTGTTTTCTTGAATGGTAAGTTGGTTCCCGCGTCACAAGCCAGTCTCAGAATCTACGATGCAGCTGTGGTAATGGGTGTGACCGTCACGGAGATGACGCGCACCTTTCGCCAGCGCCCTTTTCGCCTGAGCGATCATGTTGCCCGACTTTTTCGCTCGTTAAGATACACGCGGCTTGACATCGGTCTGTCGCCCGGCGAGTTAGCTGAAGTATCACTTGATCTCTTAGAGAGGAACTCGCGGCTGATTGGGCCAGACGAGGAATTGGGGCTGATCCATTTTGTATCGGCGGGAGAAAACTCGGTCTACGCTGGTTCCGCAGCAGGGATTGGACCCACTTCTCCTACGGTCTGCGCCCATACGTTTCCGCTCCCCTTTTCTTTATGGTCGAAGGGGATGCAGTCTGGAATACATGTAGTGACGCCGTCGATTCGTCACGTTCCGCCGCAATGCTTCGATCCCAAGATGAAGTATCGCAGTCGCATGCATTACTACCTCGCCGATCAGGAAGCACGATTGGTAGCTCCGGACGCGATCGCTCTGCTGCTCGACCTGGATGGTAACGTAACCGAGACTAGTGGCGCAAATTTTTTAATGGTGGACGGCGATACGATTGGTTCGCCGACAACGAGGAATACATTACCTGGAATCAGCCGCCAAACGGTGATCGAAATCGCCGCTCGGGTGGGAATTCCCTTCATCGAACGCGATATTCAGGTTCATTCGGTGATGAACGCCACGGAGGCATTCCTTACCAGTACGCCCTATTGCTTGTTGCCCGTCGTTCGCATCAACGGCGTTGCCATCGGGAACGGCAAACCTGGCCCGATGTACCATCGGCTATTACAGGAGTGGAGCGCGTTGGTGGGTATCGATATCGCAAGTCAGTTCCCTCCCGCGTGACCTGGCAGCTGCTAATCTACTTCGTATATCCTAAGTTCGTTGTCGACCCGAATCCTCAAGCGAAAAAGGAGATCGGAACACGAATCTTTCGCCAATTGAAATGATGGGAATACGTGACGATTCGTGTCGTGTCGAATAGTAGTCTGTTACAAAATGTGTTCTCATTTTTCCCATCCGCTTCGATGACATTGGACTAATTGATGAAATGGGGCCTACGGATCGCCTTGCTAATTAGTGCTGTTGCTATTGCATACTGCGTTGGCATGTTTTTATTGGCTCTGTGGTCGCGGCGGCCGATTGAGCTAGGCATTCGCGCGGGACGACTGGCACCCTGTCGCAACTCATCTAACTGCGTCTCGAGCCAGACGGAACTCGTTGCACAATACATGCCGCCGATTCAGACAAAGGTCCCACGGGACGAGGCGCGCTCGCGCCTTCGACGTATCCTCGAAGAAATGCCGCGAACGACCATTGTCGAGCAAGCCGCCGACTACATTCACGCCGAAGTGCGCAGCGCATTCTGGGGATTTGTGGATGACGTCGAGCTTTATATCGATCCGGTGCTCGGCGAAATCCATTTCCGCTCGGCCTCGCGCGTCGGATTCCGCGATTTAGGAGTCAACCGCCTCCGCATGGACAGTGTCCGAGAAGCCTGGGAATTGATAGAGCAGGCAGACAAAACGAAATAGAGGGCGAAATAACCGGAGTCGTCCGCATTGGAGTAGCTAACAAACGTCACTCACCCCTGGACTCCTTGAATCCAGGAAACGGCTCATTCGGCGGCAAGCCAGTGCTGGGAACTGTCGGACAACGTAAGCCGCCTGATTTCAACATAAGTTGTGGAAACCAAACAATTCGAACGCCTTAGTCCGACGTTGTTCAGCACTGGCTTGCCGCCGAAATGGTCTTTGCTGAACATCGTAGCCAACTCCGGCGGCTGCCGGTGGCACACTTCCACTCTCCAATCGCGACTGATCCTCATTTTTAAAGCAGTCGGAATACTACGGCCCGCCAGCAGTCGCTATGAGCAATCCGCTTTGGACATTCCGCGCAAGATGCAATCCGTGGCAGCGGCGGCGTCAACTTCCAGGGCTACTTCTAGGTTGTTGAGCCACGTCTGACCACGGCGGCGATCAAATACGGTCATGCCTGTGGTTAGCTCTCCGCTGGTTTCGACGTCCCCAGCCATCGCCGCCGTCTCGAAAAGTTCGGGTTGCAATGCGGCCAATAACGCGATCGCACCGTGCAAATAGATGCTCTCTTGGCCTAATTCGAGGTGGTATGCCCGGAAGGCGAAGGGAAGGATTCGATGCAATATGTGGCCCATTCGCGACGTTTCGCTCGGCAAACGCTCGAGCAAGTCCATGGCGAAGGTAACTTGCGTCGTGACGTCGAGTGGGATCAAAGTCTTTGCGGCTCGCGACCGAAAGACGTTTCGAGCGGCTTGCGGATCGTAGTACGTGTTGAATTCGGCCGCTGCCGTCACATTACCCGGAGCCATGATGGCTCCTCCCATGATGATCAGCCGGTGCACTAAACTGGGCAGCTGCGGATCGCGCTGAAATGCCCGTGATATATTGGTCAGTGGGCCGAGGCAGACAATGGTGATTTCTTCCGGAGCGGCGTGTACCAGATCACAGATGATCTTGTCGGAAAAATGCTGATGATGGAGCTGGGATACCGCCAATCCGGAATTGCCGAGCGCGTCTTGTCCATGAATCGAACGGACGTCGACCTGCGGCGGAGAATCGTGAGCCGAAGCCGAGCCTAAGCGCGGCAAGCGTGGCGGATCCAACTGATTGACAATCGCTTGCACATTTCGATTGATGTGGTCCGCATGAGCAACCCCTTCTACGGCGGTCACCGCCAAGACTTCTAGACGACTGTCAAACAGCCCAAGACATAAGGCAACCGCGTCGTCGATTCCTGGATCGCAGTCGATTATTACCTTCCGTGTCATGAGATTAATTTTAGAATTGGAGCTGGAACTATACAAGCCAGTCGGCAGTCGGCAGTCGGCAGTCGGCAGTCGGTCGTGGGCAGTCGGCAGTGGGCAGTCGGCAGTCCGCAGTCGGGAGTAGGGAGTAGGGAATCACGAAAGACGAAAACACTAAACAAAAACGGAAGGATTACAGCGTGTATTACCGGGCAATGGAGGTTGCCGTGCGGCGTCCACGTCGGCCCGCTCCTTTAATTTCAATGCCGCAATTTTTTAGTCATCAAGCGGGTCGTTCTTTATTCGTGTTTTCGACTTTCGTGCTTTCGTGATTCGTATTGGATCTTGCTCATGACCAACCTTGGCGTCCATCGTTCGGGGAAGTTGAACCTCCACGGGCATGAAGTGCCGGACGGGAATATTCCGTTTAATTTCGCAAAAATGGAGTGACCCCTGCTTCCCATGGTAAATGCCAGGCACTAAATAATTGTCCATCTCAATTTCGCAGAGTCCTATCAATCGAATGTTGCTAATCGAGTCAGCAGTCAAACGCACTGGCTGGTAGCGTATCATTTCTAACATCTAAGTTTAGAGGAGATGCAGCGTGACGAATGGCGAAGTAACAGAATTTGCCAGCAAGAAGCTCGCGGCGGGACTCTGCGGAATCCTGCTCGGTTCATTAGGAGTCCATAAGTTTATTCTGGGATTGACAAAGCCTGGAATAATCATGTTAGTGGCAACCATCGTCACCTGCGGAATCGCTTCGGCAGTGACGGGGATCATTGGTTTGATCGAAGGTATTATCTATCTGACCAAATCCGACGAGGAGTTCTACCAAACCTATGCCGTGGAAAAGAAGGAATGGTTTTAATGCAGCAGTGAGCTCAGACTGGCTTATTCGGTGCGGGCAAAGCGACCCGAATGCTTAGTTCGTCAAGTTGTTTTCGCTCCACTTCACCTGGCGCTTCCGTCATCAAGTCCGTGGCGCGCTGGGTCTTGGGG
>JANNPR010001025.1:0-3573 GCA_031400345.1 Planctomycetota bacterium
TTTAGCTGTTGCGGGGCCGAACGATCGAGCGGACAGGTCCTTGGCAAACAAAGCCAACTCGCGCGGATGGGCCCACTCGCACCGTTTGCTGCCGCGAACTAGAAGCGCTTTGATGTTCTTGGAACCCAGTACCGCGCCGCTGCCGCCTCGACCCGCATGCCGACCATCATGGGAGATTGTGGCGTAGCGAACCTGCTGCTCCCCGGCTGGGCCAATTACCGCCGTTTGCCAGTCGCCCACAAACCGTTCGTGTAATCGCCGCTGAGCTTCAGTGCAGGTCGTTCCCCACAAGTCGCCGGCGGGCAAAATCTGCACCTCGTGATCATCGATCAGCAGCAGGGATGGCTCGGAAGCGCGACCCGTTATTGCCAATAGATCGTGGCCGGTACGCTTCCCCGCTAATGCGAAGCCGCTGCTGGCTAAGGAGTCGTTAATGCGATCGGTAAGTGGGCTTTTGCAGACTACCGCAAACTTCGCAGAAGTTGTGAGCGGGCTGCCCACCAAAGGACTGAAGCTGAAAACAATGGTCGAGTCCGCTGCGCGAGGGTCAGGCACCGCAGCGCCTTCCTGCAGTAGCAGCCAGGTCCCTAATCCGCTCCCACCTATGAACTGTCGCAGTTCACGAGGCGGAATCTCCACGCGGCTGTGCCGTCCCGACGTCGCATCGATCCGCAAATAAGCACCAAAGTACCCGCCAGCCTTTTCGGGACGCTGTGCCACTGCAGTCGAGTTCCCCTGATCATCGGCGGTTTCGCTCTGGTTACTCATTAAGTCTATCCACCTGCATCCGCGGACAAGATCAACAGACTGTCGCCATCACACAAAGGACCATCGTTGGCCGACATAAACTGATCGCCATTGCGATTGGCAATGTACTCGGTTTTTAGGCGTTCATCTTCAAAACAATCGTCGGCAAGTTTTGGAAATCGTCGAGCCAATTCCAATAGCACATCGCGTAGAGTCACCAGCGCGAGAGGAATCTGCAAGTCCGTATGAGACACTCCGGCCCGCTGGCGTGGAATTCCATAAAACTCGACGCGCACGAGCATAGTCACTTGGTCGGCAACACCCAAATGTTGCGATACCGAATGGGATCACCGTGATTCTGGAGGTAAACGGGTCCTGGTTCTGGGCCTGGTCCAACGGGTGCTGCGGTGGTTGCCCGATCTCCCGGCAACTCGACATCTTTATGGATGAGTACGCCGTTATGCCGCACGGTAATTCGCGGATTGGCGACAAGTTTGCCATCGTTCCCATACTTAGCCGCCTGGTAATCGACATCATAGGTTTGCCAAGTCAGCGGCGGAAAACACATATTGAAATCGGGATCCTTCACAGAATAAATCCCGCCACATTCGTTTTGTTTTCCGTCCAGTCCAAAGGAATCCAGCATCTGGATTTCGTAGCGGCCCTGCAGATATAAGCCACTATTGCCGCGAGCTTGCCCGTTGTCTTGAGGCATGTACGGCAATCGGAACTCGACATGGATCTTGTGGCTCCCAAATTTCGCCTTGGTATTACATCCTTCCATAAGCAGCCCGTCCTCTGTCTGGCGACCACCTTCCCAGGCAGAGACGCTCGTACCATCGAACAATACGACGGCTCCTTCCGGAGCTTTTTGACCGAGGGTAGAGCTTTTACGCTCGACCTTGATCAAATCACCGGAGACTTTTTCCTGTTTAGCAGAGACACGGAGGACGCCCGATCGGAGCTCGCCTTTTGCATGCTCATCTTCAAAGATCACCGCTCCGTCTTTGAGTTTTCCATCTAGGATTCTCTTTTCATCCCCCACCCAACCGTCTCCTGGCAAGCCGCCAATAAACGCCGCGGATCGAAAGTTGCCATTGCCCAGGGCAATAACCTGAACTCCAACCTTGACCTTTCCATCCGAACTCTCAATTTCGCCGCCGTATTCGCCTTGGAAGTGAAAATCCGGATCCGTCTTGCTTGGGTCTGCGAACGTCGGCCCTTTAGCCTGAGCGCCTGCAGACGTCATCAGAACTACCGCAAAATTGACAGCGATTGCAAAGCGAAAACTCATAGCTTCACCGTTCCCAGATTTGTAAAAATTTTACCAAGTAGGTAACACGAGTCTGTCGAGGCCACCTGCCGGGTGACCACGTTTTAAGAAGTACATTTTGACGTTCGGATGGCAGCAATTCAAACGCCTATGCCGAAGATCTGACCTAACAGTGACAATAGCCAAAATAAGGTAATGGCCATTGCCGCAGCCTTTGCTACTTCTCGATATCCGGCTAACTCAAGGACTAGTGCAACATATAGGGGAGTTACTAAAAACCCGATAAACAATCCAACGGAACCTTGTTGCAGAAGCCAAATACCAACTCCAGATAGCGTGACCAGCCCGAATATCATTCGCAGGCTAAACTGCCACCGGTTCCCCTGTTCTTCGGATAGTGACATGTGGGACATTGTAGCGACTGGAAATTGCGCAGTCTCATCCGCGTTGGTTGAGAGGGTCTGTGTTCCTGTCCCAACGTATTGCCCCGGGAACTGACACACTTTCCCAATCCGTGAACGGTTGCCGTGAAGTTAAATCGAGTTTTGTTCCGGTGAAATCAGCATCTAGGGCCGATTTGGTCTTAGTTGACGGTTGACCACCTTTCCGCCCAGCGGTAAACTTCGCGACGCTCTTGGCTTTGCTCACGAAGTGAAGCCTACACAATGGAGAAGGCCCAAGCTTGGGCCAAAAGTCGGATGCTGGCCCCGTTGGTTAGCTATTTGTCGTTAATTCAGTTGCCCTGCCGTCCCGCGAAGGTGCCGACTACCTGTGTTGAGCGTGCCTAAAGTGCTCTCAACATGCGGATGAGCTAGGTGATTCATTAAGAGGAGTAAATTGTGGCGGAAACATTGGTCAAAGAGCTTATCGAAGCGGGCGTTCACTATGGTCATCGTGCCAGCCGTTGGAACCCCAAGATGGCGGCGTATATTTACGCACGCAAAAACCTGATTCACATCATCGACATTCGCGAAACAGTTCGCGGTTTGCTCCGCGCTAAGAAATATTTGAGCCAAGTTGCCGCCGGTGGCAGTTTGATTCTGTTCGTGGGAACCAAACGCCAGGCGGGAGCCGCCGTTGAACGCGAGTCGCTGCGTTGCGGCATGCCGTTCGTCGCCGAAAGATGGCTGGGAGGTGCTCTTACGAACTTCCGAACCATTCGTAGCCGTTTAGCTCGGCTCGAGGAGCTTGAAAAACTCCGCGCCAGCGACCAATTGGCTACCTATTCAAAAAAGATGCAATCGGCACTCGCCCGTGAATACCGCAAAATGTATCGAAATCTAAACGGCATTCGCACTATGAATCGCTTGCCCGAATGTCTCGTGGTGATTGACCCAAATAAAGAAAAAAACGCGGTGCGCGAGGCGCGCTCGTTAGGCATCACGACCGTGTCGCTGATTGATACGGACTGCAACCCTGATGACGTCGATTTGCCAATTCCAGGTAACGACGACGGCATTCGTTCGATCGAAGTGATCGTACGGCAACTCGCCGACGCCGTGTTACAGGGCCGATCTTCTGTAGCGGCAGAAGCGAAGAGCGAGCCTAGCGAG
>JANNPR010001030.1:0-3189 GCA_031400345.1 Planctomycetota bacterium
AGTGGCACACTTTGGCCTGTCAAATAGCGCAACTTCTAAACTTGCGCTTCGGGTTGGTATGCGGCATAACTTGTTTTGCGGGTCTACTTAGGAACGCCGACAACAAACAGGACTTCCCAGGAGAATAGGATGGCAAAAAAGAAAACAAGCGGTGGCAAAAGCACCGAAAAAATATCAGTAGCACTTACGGCTAAGGATAAAAAGACCCTTGGTTCCTTGCGAGATATGGCGGATGGAGTGGTTCAGTCAGCGGAACGTGGGCGAACGCCATATCTAGATGTCCCGTCTCGGTCTTTATCGAACGTGCAATACAGTGCCTCAAAGAAGATCATTGAGATGGGCAGCGGCAGTAGTCGTCGCGAACTTTTCAACCTCTCGCAGGCAAAGAGTTACATGCAGACCCTGCTGGTCGGAAGCGGGTGCAAACGGTTGATCGAACAGGGCAAGACGACGAGCCTGCGAGGTTTGTATTACATGCTTAAACACACCATTGAGGGAACTCGCGAGGAAACTTTCGACGACCAAAGTGAATCAGACAGCAATATTGAGGACGCGGAGGTCACGCTGAATTCGCTGCGAGAGGAACTGCATCTCTACGCGAAAAATGCCGGCTCAATGGTGGGACCTATTACGCTACTCGATAGCGGAGATGAGATCGATTGCTCGCGGATGGGGTCCGGAGGATACACCATTCCATCCATCGTCGAACCGGAAATTGTTCAAATCAAGAAGTGCAACGCGAAATTCATCTTGCACGTCGAAAAAGATACGGTGTGGCGTCGATTCAACGAAGACAAGTTTTGGCAAGAGTACCAATGTATTCTTACGCATGGTGGAGGCCAGCCGCCACGTGGCGTCCGTCGGCTTTTGAACAGACTCCACAACGAATATGATTTGCCCGTTTACTGTTTACTCGATAATGATCCATGGGGGTATTACATCTATAGCGTGCTGAAACAAGGCTCGATCAATTTGGCATACGAGTCCAAGCGGATGGCCATCCCCGCGGCGCGTTACCTTGGGTTACGTAGCGTCGATTACGAGCGGTGTGACTTATCTGCCAGCGTGCAAATTAAGCTCAACGAGCAAGATATTAAACGGGCAAAACAAATCGCGAACTACCCTTGGTTTGAAAAGAAGAAGGCGTGGCAAAAAGAGATTGCCCTGATGTTATCCAATGGCTTCAAGCTGGAAGTCGAGGCGCTGATTAGTAAAGATATTAGCTATGTTACGGAGGAATACGTACCAGCAAGATTACGCGATCAGGATTTTCTGGACTAGGGCATGAGTCTTCCGCCATCGGAACTTGCCGGTGGTTTAGCGGCTATGGCACTGACCTGCATGTCGAAGTAGTGCAGAAGCCGTTGAACCACCCGGGCAAGCCGGATGGCGTTTGGGTCGCGGCTGCTTTAAAGTTCCAATGGAAAATCGCTGAGCAACTCCACGCCCGAATCCGTTACCAGATAGTCGTTTTCCAATCGGAGACCCGCACGCAGTTCTGGTGCATACAGCCCCGGTTCGGCGGCAAAAACGTCCCCTTCCTGAAATACGTCGTCCCAATTTGGATTAAGATGCGGGGTCTCATGAGGGAATAGACCAATGCCATGTCCCAGATGGTGATCGAATTTACCTACTTTGGATTGCTGCAACAGGGCCTGAACTTCTTCGAATAACTCGCGGCAGCTTTTGCCAGGCCGAACCGTCTTTTTAATGTGCTCAAACACAGGTTGAATCGCCGACCAAGCCATTAGCTGCCGGTCATCCGCTTTTGTGACCGCGATGGCACGGCAATTGTCCGCGAAGTAACCGCGAAAAGCTGGCCCAAGGTCCAAGATATATAACTCGCCGGCTTGGGCGGCCCGATCGGCACGGGGTGGGCCGCCGCGAGCACCGCATTGGTAATCGTTTCCCGTACCCGTTAGCATTTCCCCAAACTCTGTTACCGCCACGCGCTGCAATTCATTGAACACCTCAAGCTCACGGATTCCAGGTCGGATGATCTCCCGTGCTCGGGCGTACATTTTCCCTGTGCCGGCGATCGCCTTTCGAAGCCGAGCCAGCTCATCTGGATGCTTACGTCGGCGCAACGCAAATAGATCCGGTTCGATGTCGATCAGTTCCTTTTGTCCGAGGGCGCCGAAGTGCTGACCAAATGTCGAGAACTCGACACCGATCTTTGACGCCTTCACTGGATTTAGTGCCTTGAGCAGGGCCTCACTAGACGCTTGCCGTTGATCATTGCGTAAGGTCGAGTGCTTCTGAGCTTGATAAGTAACAACGTCATCCGCTGCCGAAATCTCTGGTGCTTTATTCGGCGCTACAAGAGTTAGCTTGCCATCCATGGTCAATGCAGCCGCTGGCTGGAAGAGCCAAGCAAATCGCGGTCCTGCCAACCATTGAACGTGCTCAACCTGGGTAACAATTACCAAGTCGATCTGGTGTCGACGCATTTCGTCCATCAGCCGTCTTTGACGCTCACGGCAGGCTGTTACATTAATGTCGAGGTCAGACATATAGCGCTCGAGGTAACATAGAGTTGGAATAGCCTAAAACAGGGCCTCAAGCGTACCCCGATACCGATCCGATCGCTAGTGCTCTGATGCCTGGTGAATTGCACTCTCACACCGGACTGCTGCGATTCCATTCACCTATAAACCAAGATGCCACGTACCATTGCGATTGGTGATATTCATGGCTGTGCCAGAGCGCTGAAAACGCTGTTCGATCTCATTGCGCTGAAGCCCGATGATACCCTCGTTCTTTTGGGCGACTATGTTAGCGTCCCCACCGTTCCGAACACCTGGCGGGTGATGGGCTTGGATTGCGCCGTGCCGTTGACGGTGTAGTCGAACACCGCGTTGTTACCGTTCGTGAACGTGAACGTGGCCGTCCCGACCGTGGTCTCGACCACAGTCGCCGGATCGAACGGTACCGCGCTGAGCGCCGGGCCCGTCGTGGTGAACAGGTCGCCGGAGTACACGCCGGCGGCAGTCTTCGCGGCCGAGACGGCCAGCCACAGCGGCTTGCCCGCGGCATCGTAGGTGAACCACGTCGCGAAGATCGTGTCCCCCTGGTGGGTGAGGTTGACACCCCAGCCCGACTCCGAGCCGGCGGGCGACTTCCACCACAGGTCCTGGTAGTTGGTCGCCAGCGCGGGATCGGCCGTCCCGGCCGCAGCGCAGGTCGGCA
>JANNPR010001052.1:0-5025 GCA_031400345.1 Planctomycetota bacterium
CTTAGCTGACCCGCCCAGATCAACTCAGTAGCAGTTGCAGGTCGTCCGCGGTGAGATTGCCGATAACACTGTTATCTTGAGAAATGATTGCGTCCGCGAGTTGACGTTTGGTTTGCTGCAATGCCAGGATCTTTTCCTCGACCGTATCGCGCGCAATCAATCGATAGGCAAACACGCGACGTTCCTGGCCCATGCGATGGGCTCGATCCACTGCTTGAGCCTCCACCGCCGGGTTCCACCAAGGATCAAGAATGAAAACGTAATCGGCCGCTGTAAGATTCAGGCCCTGCCCGCCCGCCTTCAAGCTGATCAAAAACAGCGGACACTGTGTGTCCTGCTGAAACCTCTCGACTCTCTTTTGGCGATCTCGCGTGCGACCATCGAGATACTCATAGATCAACCCGCGCTCGTGCAATTGGTGTCGCACTATCGACAACAAGCTAGTGAACTGCGAGAAAACCAGCGCCTTGTGACCTTCAGCGAGCACCTCGGAAAGTTTTTCCAGCAGTGTCTCCAATTTGGCACTGGACTCCTTCACCTTCGTCTTGTCCAAAAGGCCGGGATGGCAGGCTGCCTGTCGCAACCGCAGCAACGCCTCGAGCACGTGGATCTTGGCTTTCTGCAGCCCAACCTCCCCAATCCGTCTGTCTAACGCGGCGCGATAATGACCACGCAGTTCATCGTATAGCTTGCGTTCGTTGTGATCCAACTCGCAATGGAGCGTCTGCTCCGTCTTCTCCGGTAATTCGGTAAGCACCTGTTCTTTGGTGCGGCGAAGAATGAAAGGTCGTAGCGCTTGTGTCAGCAGCGAGCGGCCACTGCCAGGGCTGTTGCCTGTCTGGCTGTTGCCTGTCTGGACGTTCCCACTGGCGAATGATTTGAGCGTCGAGCTCCGGCCCAACATACCGGGATTGAGGAACTCGAACAACGACCACAATTCGCCGATGTGATTTTCAATAGGGGTACCCGACATCGCGAGTCGATGATCGGCTCTAATCAGCCGGCAAGCTTTCGCCGCTTGACTGCTGGCGTTTTTAATAGCCTGCGCTTCATCCAGGATTGCGTAATCGAAATCCAACTCTTGGAACTTCAGCACGTCGCGGCGCAGCGTACCGTACGTCGTCAACATCAGATCGTAATTGGTGATTCTTTCCAAGCTCTGTTGCCGATCGAGACCGGTATAGTTGAGCACTCGCAGTGCGGGCGTGAAGCGGCGAGCCTCCTCGATCCAGTTGAAGATAAGACTCCGGGGCACGACGGCCAGCGACGGCTTTCGCGGTTCCCTCTCCACCGTCTCGCGCAAACGGCGCGCATCGAGCAATGCGAGCACTTGCACCGTTTTGCCAAGCCCCATATCGTCGGCCAGACAGCCGCCGAAATGAAAATCCCTGAGGAAGTGCAGCCAGCCCAGGCCTTCTGACTGGTATTCGCGCAGATGACCCACGAAGGAGGAAGGTGGCTCAGCCGGTGCGACGCCCTCAAACTTCCGCACGCGCTGGCGGAGTTCCTCAAAGTGACTGTCGATCTGCACTTGCGGCTGTGCGGCCAGCAGCGCGTCGAGGATGACGGCTTGCGAAGGCACGAAGCGTAGTTTGTTTCCATCGGCTTCCCCCAGATCGGCCAGCAGGCCATAACGGCTGAGCCACTCTTCCGGGAGCATTCCTTGGGTCCCGTCATCCAGTGTCACAAACCCTTCTCCGCGGCGAAGGGCCTGGAGCAACTTTGGCAATCCCACGGAGAGTCCATCAAAATCGACGCTGGCTTCAAGGTCGAACCAATCCATGCCGGATGTAACGCTCAGGCGAACCTCACCCGGCCGTCGAACCAGCTTCCCATCGGCCTCGACCTGCCAGCCTGATTGGAGCAAATCACGCACCGCACTTGGCAGGCGCTTGGGCGGCAATTCGAAATCGACGGGCTCCGGATCGTACGGTGATGGCGTGCTGAAACCTAACTTGTTGAGCTGCTCCAAAAACTGCTGCTCGCGAATGAAATCCCGGATGAGCACTCGCCTCTGCTGCGGGTCGGTGAGCCCGGACGCGGTATCCCGCAGACCGACCATCTGCCCATCGTATTCCAAGGAAATTGTGACCCTCAACTTCTGACGGTTTGGTCCATCCGGCGGCGTGATGCGAGCGTGGGGCCGCGGCTCGACGCGCACCTGCTCCCATCGCAGCTCATCGCCCAAGTCGAGTGTCGGCAAGTCCGGCATCTGCCATAACTCTTGTACCAGCTGGTCTGCCTGGTCCAACGGTACTTCGATGTCGTCGATTCTGCATAATGAGGAGATCCAGCCCGCATTATCGGCTTCGTGGAGGCGGCTGATCGATTCAGTAAAAACAATCAGCCCTCCAGGCAGCACCAAGCGAGGCTCGGTAACGGCAAAGGATTGCTCATCCCGCTTGAGCCTGCCGGCGATTCGCCAAACTGGCCGCTGCTCATCTCGCTTGATTTGGATTCCCAAACGCCATGCCGGACCGTCGTCCCACGTAAGCAGCTTAATCTCGTCCGGAGCGTCCGTGCGCGAGAGGCTATAGCCAAAACGGCCGGTGGCACAGAGCCGTGGCAAAAGCACATCAGCCAGGGCCGGAGCCACGGTGGAGCCCAGGCGAGTCTGCCAGGCATAATTCGAAATCAGGTTCGAGTACTCTGAATACGCGGGACTTTCCAGTAACAGTTCCAGCAGACGACAGTCTTCCGCATCGGTGATCGATTTCGCGGTCTCCTGATTCACCCGCCAAGGTTTAGGCTTCCCCCATACACCATTTTTCTTGAGCTGGCGCTGAAAGAACATCACCACCGGTCGTCCTTTTTGCCGGCTCTTTTCAATGTCGAGCAGGTAAAGAACTTCATTCGTTCGTCCCGTTGCTGTGCGGGCGGATCGGTTCTGCCGCGCATCAGCGGCGGCGCCCTGAGCTGCTCGCCGCAATCGCTGAGTCCAAGCCGGCGGCTGGGCGGGGATCGGCCGATATGCTGGTAACGGCTGGGTTAGGTCTCTCTTCGATGTGCCGTCCCCTGCCTTCTCGAAATCGAATTCTTCCACAAGTTCCAACAAACCTGTGCCCGGAACCTGTGCGTACACCCGCTGCTCGTCCAACTTCAGGATGGCAGCCCACAAGTGCTCACAATTGGCGCCGGCAATAGAATCGCCACACTGGCAACTGACCTGGAGCTGATTCGATTCGCTCTTTTTCTGCCAACCGACATCAATGCAAAGCTCTTCCATACGTTCATTACAAGGAACATGCACGTGAGCTTTCTGTCTCTTGAGCGACACCAGGTCCACGTCACCTGCGTCAAACAGTTGCTGGCCATCCTGACGAGTCGTATCCGAAAAATTGTCGCGACATCGTTTGGCTAAGGATTCCGTTGCCGTTTTATTCAACGTCATGTTCGACATGTTAGCGTCCCTGCGATAGACAATTGATGATGGAGTTCCGGGTCAGATTGAGCCGGTGAACCGCCCGTTGCAAAGATTATCGCGGCGGCACCTCGCTGTTACGTTGATTTTATCGATTTATGCCCGCTCGAAAACCTCAAAATGCAGATCCACACCAGCAGCGGCTTGAGTCAGATGGGTCCACCGGTTCCAGCCCGACGGAAAGCTGAGGTTTCCGGTTATCTGTTGGTGATGGGAATTGACCGGCAGATGCAATAGAAACTGAGTCCTTCAGTTCTATTGCCATCGCTGCTCTTTTGTGGCATGCTCGAAACATGAACGCCAAATTGCCGATTGAAGTGGACCCCGAGATAATGAGCGGCACTCCAGTCTTTCGCGGCACTCGAGTACCGGTCGAGACGCTGTTCAATTACTTGCTCGATGGGGTCAGCCTCGATGAATTCTTGGATTGTTTTCCGACCGTCCGACGCGCCGATGCGGTCGAACTCTTGGAACACTTCAAGCAAGAAGCCTTGAGCGTGGTCAGCTCGTGAGGGTGTTTTTTGATGAATGCGTGCCCCGTCCTCTGATGGCCCATTTGTCCGGGCACCAAATTCGGACAGCCCAAGAAATGGGTTGGGGTCGAAAGAAGAATGGCGAACTGCTCGCATTGGCAGAACCTCAGTTTGACGTTTTCGTTACCACCGATCAAAACTTGCAGTATCAGCAGAATCTGCGAGGTCGCACCCTGGCGATTCTAGTCTTATCGACCAACACGCTGAGCGTCCTTCGTTCTAAACACAACCAGATTGCGGCAGCCTTGGCATCCATTCAACCAGCCCAATACGTCGAGCTGTCGCTCCAATTGTAGGCTCCAAAGCCTATGCAATTGCGCGAGCGGTTTGAGGTCAACGATCTGTGTCTTGTCGACCGAGATGTGGGCGATCTGTGGAAGCGTTGTTAGAGGACTCAGGTCACGGACAGGTGTACGGGACTGAGGTTTTTATCTTTGGATAACACTCCAGTTAATGATGTCAGGCCGTTGCGCGGTCTAGTTGACCTCGAGTTTCTTTCACTCGAAGAAACAGAGATCAGCAATCTAACCCCCGTACAAGATTTTCGAAATATTTCTGAACCACATTTCCATCTTAAAAAGCTACGCTTCAAGCGACTCCTCGACTGGATCGCGACCGCCGTTGTTAACCTACTCCATGACGGCTCAACACCTTACATCGATCGTGACTGGCCGATCGAATTTTTTGGAGCATCGTATCGGAGACAATAGCCTGCTTCCGCGTCCGACTCGTCCTAGCCTTCGCTTCCGGAGTCACTCCGCCGCTGCCGATCTCTTCAACACGAGCTAACCCAGCCCTTCGCCCGCCAGCTCGCCACCTTATGTATCTGGGCACTTCGCCGGGGACCCACTTGCTGCTCCGCGCCACACCTCTCCTATATTCAGCGCAATCCACTGCGATCTACGTTAAGCTCCGCGCTCATTTTGCGCTGACCCTGATGTCTGGACGGCCGGTTGCAAAACAAACCTGCGGAGAGGAAAACATCCAGCAAGCACGTCCAATCTCTCGTACTCGTACTCTCTGGCGCATTGAGTACGAGCACGAGTACGAGTACGAGTACGAGTACGAAGG
>JANNPR010001067.1:0-4912 GCA_031400345.1 Planctomycetota bacterium
TTTTCTGGGGCTACGTTAAAGAATCCACCACCACCTCCACCGAATCCACCGCCACCACCACCTCCTTGGCCGCCACCTCCTTGACCGCCGCCGCCAAAACCGCCACCGACGCCTTGGCCGCCACCACCACCACCACCTTGACCGCCACCTCCCTGACCGCCGCCGCCAAAACCGCCACCGCCTTGACCACCGCCGCCAAACTGTGCCAGCACAGGCACGCCAGCAAACGCTTCGGGAAGTTTAATCGAGATTACTTGGTTGGTTTTGTTTCGGAAAATGACGTTGGCGTTTGTCGCGTCCTTAGGAATGAATTGAACGTCGACATCACCACTCTTCATGGCGTCGAACAAGTCGACTACACGAGCCGCCTCATTCGCTTTTGGTTTTTGACGTGCTTCACGCTTTTCCGCCCACAAAAATGAGGGGCCAAACAAGAGCACTGCGAGCGCTACGAACGTGGCGGACCTTTGCAAATACAACTGCACCTTCATGGAAACCTCCTACCTGTTTCTGGTTCCTACTGGCCCGCAGTAGAACGAAGCAACTTGTCGTGCGAACGCTCTTGCCCAAACGAAGTGGCCGCGCCAGCGCATGTCGATGGAGTGCGGCCGGGAGTTCAGAATAATCGGCAGAAGACCAAACTCCAATAGATTCAAGGAGATTTTCCGGGCTTTGGAGCAACTCGGAGACAGATTAGTCGCTCGTCGTCTCGCACGAAAACAAAGGGTCCGGCAAACGCGGGATGTGCCCAAGTTTCACCGATTACCTTAAGTCGAGCTAACTCTTCGTAACCTTTTGGGGTCAGTCGCAACAACACTAACTCGCCGTCCGAGTTTAAGGCTACGGCTTCCGGTCCACTCCCCAGCCAGACGAGATTGGCCTGCGGATTACGCCCACGTGGTGTCAGTCGATTGTCATCCGTCCACTGAATCTCACCCGTTTCTAAGGTAAAACAGACTAAACCGTGCTGTTTATCCAAAAGGTACGCAAAGCCCTCTCGGTAAAGCGGTTGTGACATTAGTCCACGTAGGAAGCGGTTTTCTTCCCAGAGCACGCTGGCCTGGGATACGTCTTCGCCCAGTTTTATCGCCTTCGTTCCCTCCCAGTAACCCGCCACCAAAATGATTCCATTGCTGAAAATCGGGGTGGCAATGGAAACGCCGTAAGTGACCTTATAGGGAATCTTCCAGAGCTCCTGCCCATCATTGGGCCGGACTCCAACAACATGTTCCGGAGTCCAGCAAACAAGAAGGTCTTGCTCAGCATGGCGGACAAGTATTGGGGTGCAATAGCCGGCCGGATCGATGCCGCTGCGCCAAGCTTCTTTTCCAGAAAAGCGATCATAAGCTGTCAGGCAGCCTCCCGGTTGCACGGCGGCATGAATGATGACGAGGTCCCGATAGATCACGGGCGATGCAGCAAAACCCCAGGTTGGCAACTGAGCCTTTTCCGCTGCCAGGTCATGTGACCAAATTACCTTACCGGTAAGTTCGTCGAGACAGAGTACGTGGCCAACAGAACCTAAGGTGTAAACGCGGCCATCGCTGATCGTGGGCGTTGCTCGAGGACCCTTGCCGTAGTCCAGGTCGCCGTATTTTGTGGGATAAGCATGCTCCCAGACCGTCGCCCCCGATGATCCATCAAGGCATACCACTCGCTCAAGGTCGGCCGGCGTACGAGGACGATCCATCGTAAATACTTTTCCGCCGTGGACGGAAATACCGGAGAATGCCGGACCGATGGGACGTTCCCAAACCAGGCCCACCGATTCTTTTCGTAGGTCGATTGCGGACGCGCCAAAATTCCAAACTCCGCTCGCACGCTGGCCGCGCCACTGGGGCCAATCGTCAGTGAAAGGTTCGACTGGCGGGTCATCATCAGCCGATACCGAACCTACGATGAGGGCGAGTAGGCATTTCGCAATGAAGCAGGATAGATTCTTTGTGGTCATGGCGCTCTTTAATGCGCGCGTTATGGAATCATATCAGTCGTTTCTCGTTTGGATTGCCACACGGACCAAACCAGAGCCAGAATGCAAAAGACGACAACGCCGATCCACATCCCATCGATTGGCATGACGGTGAACGAGTCGGGTAAAGGGAAATTGTACTTGGTGGCCCCTTCTTTAACCGCATTGACGACCGTGCGGTCGTAAACCAACGCAGTCGGAACGATTAAAATCGCCACCATGTTCATTACCTTCAGCAAGGGATTGACGGCCGGTCCGGCGGTATCTTTTAGCGGATCACCTACCGTATCGCCGGTTACCGATGCCTTGTGTTTTTCGCTGCCCTTACCGGTGTTTTTGACCAAGTCTCGGGGCTCATCTTCGACCGTCTTCTTGGCGTTGTCCCAGGCTCCACCCGAGTTGCACATGAAAGACGCAATCAGCTGTCCCACCACGATCGAACCAGCTAAGAATCCTGCAAGGACGACTGGCCCCAGAAGAAATCCGACCAAGACTGGCGAGAATACCGCTAATAATGCCGGACCCACTAGTTCTTTCTGAGCGGAGGCGGTGCAAATCGCTACGACACGCCCGTAATCAGGTTTCTTCGTGCCTTCCCAGATTTCCTTGTCGCGAAACTGCACTCGGCATTCGTTGACGATTAAGAACGCGGCACGACCAACGGCACGGATTGTCATTGAGGAAAACATCATCGGAATCGCGCCGCCAATCAAGATTCCGACGAATAGCCTCGGATCCGAAACGGTCAGCAGTCCGGCAACATGATCAAACAGTTCGATGGGAATCTGTTGCCCTTCGCCTTGTCCACCTGAACCGATGACCGTAATAAAGCTGGCGAACAGCGAAACTGCCGCAATAACCGCTGAACCGATCGCCACACCCTTCGTCACCGCCTTAGTCGTATTTCCTACGGCATCCAGATCCGCCAAGATTTGCCGTGCTTCCTTGTACTTCTGTTCGCCCATCGCTTGGCGGTCGTAACCCATTTCGCCAATCCCGTTCGCATTGTCGGCGACCGGTCCAAAAACATCCATCGAGATCGTGTTGCCGGTTAAAGTCAGCATGCCGATGCCGCACATTGCAACGCCATAAGCTACGAAGATCGCATTCGAACCGGCGTATACTGCCACGGAGGCCAGAATTGCCACACATAAAATAATCGCCGTCCAAACTGCGGACTCATAGCCGACTGCAAAACCATCAATAATGTTGGTGGCATGTCCCGTCGAGCAATTCTTCACCAGTCCTTTAACGGGAGAGTATTCCGTCCCAGTGAAGTATTCGGTCACGCGATTGAGCGCCACGCACAAGATGACGCCAATGAAACAGGTGTAAGCAGGACGCATATCGAGTCCAATTGTTCCCCAGTTCGCCCAGACCGGTAGGTCTCTAATTTGGGCCAAAGTCTGAAGGTTCGGCATGTTGGTCTGGTCGAACCGCAGATAGAAGTAACCGAGAATGACGAATCCGATGACGGAAAGTAGCGATCCGATAATAAAACCAAAGTTAATCGACTTCATTGCCTCAGCAACGGATCCGCGATCACCGGCTTTCACGAGATAAGTGCTGATGATCGACGCGAATACACCAATCGCGCGAACCAAGATGGGAAAAATAACTCCCACGTGTCCAAAACTGGCCCAACCAAGAATCATCGCGGCAACGATCGTAACTTCATACGATTCAAAGATATCGGCCGCCATACCTGCACAGTCGCCCACGTTATCGCCCACGTTATCCGCAATCGTGGCCGCGTTGCGAGGATCGTCTTCAGGTATATCCTTTTCCACTTTTCCGACGAGATCTGCCCCGACGTCAGCCGCTTTCGTGTAAATGCCACCACCCACGCGCATGAACAGAGCCAGTAACGTTCCACCGAATCCGAAGCCTAATAGAGCTTCGTAGGCATGTTCTCCGTACGCCATAAAAATCAGGGTGCCACCAAGCAATCCCAGGCCATCGGTGAGCATCCCCGTAATCGTTCCAGTACGGTACCCAAGCATTAACGCTCGGCCGAACCCGACTTGTGCGGCAGCCGCAACCCGCAAGTTTCCGGTGGTTGCCAACCGCATACCGACAAAACCGACGAGGCCTGAAAAGATCGCACCCATCAAAAAGGCACCAGCACGTCCCCAGGCAAAGGGGTCATGCACTCCTAAAGGCGAAGTGGCTGCTTTTGAGGCAAATAGGACTACAACTAACACGGCGATCAGCAGTGCCACCGTGGTCAGCTGCTTTTTCAGGTACGCATCGGCGCCTTCGCGAATCGCGGCGGCAATTTCTTGCATTTTCAGCGTGCCTTTGTCGGCCGCTTTGACCTGCCCCATTAGGGCATATGCATAGGCCAAGCCCGCTGCGGCCACTCCGAGAACTACGAAAAGAAGAATTCGTTCTGCGGAGCTAAAAGCTGGGTCGCTTATGAAGGAAAAGTACCTAAACTCCCCCGCTTCGGTAGCACCTACTGTTATGCCTGTGACAACAGGCCATGCCGCGGCACAGGCGCAAAAAATTGCCATCCCGGCCAAAAACAAAGTTGGAATCCGCTTCATCACTTCCTCATCTTCTGAAAACGTGGGGTTGAGAATTTAAGAGGCTTAATTTGTTTATCGATTTCGGCGTTCTAACGCGGAAAAAGTCCAGGTATACATAGTTTTTCAGGTAGTGAAGTGTCGCATTCTAGTTTGAGTTGTTTTCTTGGGCAACCTGCGTAACACCTAGGATCGTTGCATCTTGTTGAGTACCGGGGAAGCGGCCAGCATTGGCTACCAAAACGCCTGGTCCGGTAGCTAAATTCGCCAGAATTACGTCGTCTTTAAAAAGAGCGTTATTACGGCACTCGCGGAATTCGGCGAAACCCTTGGTCAACGATTGCCGATCTGTGGTAGTAGGCACACTCCGTGTGCCGTTAAGGCACACCGAGTGTGCCTACAACAACGTAAAGTT
>JANNPR010001070.1:0-5147 GCA_031400345.1 Planctomycetota bacterium
GCTCCCAAAGTACCACAAGCCCAAATTTACCAGAGCCCACTCGGAGTGTGCCTGCTACAAAATGGCTGATCTACACTTTTGGCGTAGACGCACTACTGGATTGGAGCGTTGCCGAGTCTCTCATCGGCTGGTGCCTCATCCGCCTCGACACCTTTTATTAAGCGAAGAAACACTTCTGCGGTCTCGGGACGATTTTTCGGATCGCTTGACAGGCATTTCATGATCGCGTCCCCCAGGAATTTATCCAACTTCGGATAGACCGATTGGATTTGTTTAGGAGGGCGCGTGTCGTGCGACAGCGCAACAATGCCTTGCGACTTCCCACCATAATCCCACGGGCGTTCATTGGTGCAAACCTCGAACGCAGTTACACCAAACGAGAACATGTCCAGCCGCTGATCGGTCCAGCGTCGGCGAACGACTTCCGGCGCCATATAGAACGGTGTCCCGGTTCGGTTGCCGGGTTGCATGAATGGCTTGGTGGCTGGAAGGGTTAATCCGAAGTCGATGAGCTTAAGCGACGTGGCGTCATCGGAGCAAATGAAATTGCGGGGACAGATATCGCGATGAATATAGCCCGACTTATGCAAATATCCAACTGCTTCAGCCATCTGGCGCACTAATCCAAGTCGCTTACCGACGAGGATTAGATCGCGATTCTGGACCAAATAATGTAGGCCGGGCCCAGACAGAAACTCCATGACCAAATAGGGTAGGCCGTCAGACGTAACTCCATGTTCGAGCGTTTCCACGATACGGGGGTGTTTGAGCTGGGTAGCGATGTCACCTTCGCTGGGCTTGTTAAGACCTTTGAATCGTGATTCAAACTGTTCGATTGTTTTTCGATCGCCGATCTTGAGACCCACGATTTGACCCGAAGCTCGGTCTCGCGCCATGTAGAACTTCGACATCGTTCCGGAAATTGCTTCGCGTAGTAGCTCGAAACGCTTTTCGACGTCGAGCTTATCGCTGCGAAACATCGACTGAATTTTGTCGATAATGCCCATTGTGGCCTGCACACAAGTGAAGCGTGGAAGCAAAACTAGTTTGAAAGTCGCTGAGGTGACTGGCTCCGAACCGAGTTAATCATTTCCCGCAGTAATCGATGGTGCGCGCAATTTCACTCTTGAGCTTAGTGCGTGGGACGATTCGGTCCACAAAACCATGTTCCAGCAAGAACTCGCTGGTTTGAAAACCATCGGGCAGTTCAATACGAATTGTGGCTTTGATGGTGCGCGGGCCTGCGAACCCGATCATTGCGCGAGGTTCCGCAAATACAACGTCTCCTAAAGACGCGAAACTGGCAGCCACGCCACCCATCGTGGGGTTCGTCAACACCGAAATGTAAAGCCCCCCCGACGCATCATAGCGCGCCAGTGCCGCGGACACCTTGGCCATTTGCATCAGCGACAAAATGCCTTCTTGCATTCTGGCACCGCCGCCGGAACCGCTGACGATGATCAGTGGCAATTGCAGATCTGTCGCTCGTTCCACCAGTCGAGTCAACCGCTCGCCAACAACGGAACCCATACTACCCATAAAAAAAGCGGAATCCGTTACTCCAAACGCGACTCGGCGCGCGCGAATCATGCCGCATCCAGTAATCGCTGCGTCCCACAGGCCGGTTCGTGACTGTTCTTCGAGCAGCTTTTCGACGTAGGGCTTCTTGTCCTGGAACTCCAGCGGGTCCGCTGGCCGCAAGTTCCCGTCCCACTCTTCAAATGTGCCCTCGTCCAATACTTGCACGATCCGATCGCGGGCCGAGACATAGTAGTGGTAATCGCAATTCGGGCAAACGTTCAGCCGTTTCTCCGCTTCATTGCGAAAAATCGCTTTCTGACAGCCCGGACAGCGCAGCCAGAGGCCCTCTGGGACACCACGCTTTTGACGCTTTGTCTTCAACTAACTGCGACCTTTTCCGGCTCGAGGTCAACGACTTGCCAGCGACCGCAGTCGCACTCGGCTTTCCAGATGTCGCCTACGACTTTCTGTTGAACGTAGCATTCTACCAGGCTCGCCAGAGGTTCAGGGACCACCAATGCGATGACGCCTCCACGATGTCGGCGGGCCAACTTCGACAGAACTTCGTGCAGCCGTTGTTGCGCAGAGCTTAACGTTTCCCCCGCGGGCGGGCAAATTGTTTGCGGATGTTCCTGCCACTGCCGATATACTTTCGGCTGCGTCTGTCGCACCTCTTCAATCAAGCGACCCTGCCACAAGCCGTGGTCCAAATTTCGCAGCTGCTCTAAGGGTTTGACTTTAAGCTGCCGGCGTGCGGCAATTGCGGCGGCCGTATCCAAAGCCGCTTGGCACATCGAAGAGTAGATCGCATCGATCACCAAAGTGGCCGTTTCGCTTGCCGTGGCTGCAATTTGCTCCTGCCCATGCTGGTTCAAGGGGATATCCAGCGTTCCCTTAATGCGTCCCTGGTCGTCAAAATCTGTCGCCCCGGGACGTACCAAAACGATCCTCATCATCGAAGATGTAACCTCACAAAATGTTTGCCTGGCGGGTAAGTTCTTCGACCGCCAGACGGTACGAATCCTGACGAAAAACGGCTGAACCGGCTACGAATAGTTCGGCACCAGCCTCGGCGCACCGCCGAATCGTCTGCGTGTTAATGCCGCCGTCAACTTCCAAAAGAGTGGCTGAAGGAACCAAGCAACGAACCTGTTTCAACTTTTCCAGCGCGACATCCTGGAACTTTTGTCCGCCAAACCCAGCTGCAACACTCATCACTAAGACTAAATCGCACAGTTCCCATAAGCCATTGCATTCCGAAAGGTACGTGGCTGGGTTGATTGCCAAACCGGCGCCGGCTCCCAATTCCCGAATCCGCTTGAGGGTGTTTGCGGTTTGCACCACGTCCATCGCCGCTTCGACATGCACCGTAATGATGTCAGCCCCGGCTTGAAAAAAGGACTCCACGAACTGTTCGGGTCGGGAAATCATCAAATGCACATCGAGCGGCAACTTTGTCAATTGCCGCACAGCCTCGACGATCGGCATTCCGTATGTCAAATTCGGAACAAAGTGGCCGTCCATCACATCCAGGTGTAAGGCTTTAGCGCCCGCCTCTTCCAACCGACGTACTTCAGAGCGCAGATCACTAAAGTCGCAAAGAAGCAACGCCGGCAGCACCACTGGTGATGCAGATTTCAGTGAGGACAAGTGCTGTCGTCTCGACATACCACAGGAGCTGCCCGTTAGCAGGCAGACCCATCCGTTCAGCAGTTGCTACGGACGCAGTGGAGATTACCCGCGTCCCGAGAGTTAGCCTCGGTCTTACGTGACCGAGCAACCGTGTCGACACTCCGTCGGCCCCGAGTTGCTTTTAAGCTTTTCAAAAGATCGTCCATACGTCGCATTCTAACAGCGGCCCGTATTTCCGTCAGCGCGTACGATGGCCTTTCTGAGAAATCTTCTCAAGTTTCGACGGACGAGGAGCTTTCTTCCGAATTTGAGGCTGCCGAAACGCCCAATATGCCGTTGATAAGTACTTACCCGAAAGCGAGTTACAAAGGACTGGTGGTAAACGCTTAGTGTCCGGTCGGCGCTACGGATCTGATTTCAATACCCGCGACGTTGTTCGTTTCCAATCGGAATTGACGACGATCGAACAACAACGCCGATAGAAACTTGCCTTCCGTGTCGCTTCCGAACTTCGTGACTTGAAGGACCGCCACGTCCGACGCGCCACCCGTGGCCGGAGCCGAGATGAACGATCCGCTGGTCGAAAGCAACAGATCGTTGTCGAGGCCCAGGGCCACGGCGTCAATGTCTTCGCTGCTCCGGTCGAGGTCGACGTCGCCTCCGTCGAGGAAGACTTCCCATGTTCCGATCGTATCGGGGCCCACTGATTGTGGCGTGAATTGCAAAAGGTCTTGCGGGTTCGCTTCTGCCCCGGGAACCTTGGCTTTGCCGGAGGTGGAGATGATGAGTCTGCCGTCACTGGTGACGGCGAGCGCGTCGATGTTCTCCTCGTCTTCCTCCAGACCCACGTCGCTGCCGTCGAAGTACATGCCAAAAGTGCCGCGAGTGACTTCACCAAGACTGGTGGCAGTGAAGAGCACGATGTCGGAGCCGTCAACATCGCCGCTGAGTCCGGGGAGCGGGTTTTTCTTGCTCACACGAAACTTCTCCGAAAAGGAAATCAATATCTGATTGTCGTTCAGGATCGCGAAAGCGTCAATTTTGGGGTCGCGGATGCCAACATCGGACCCATCGAACCATCGTGCGAAATAGACGCCATCGAACGCGATGATGTCTTCGTTTTCGATTTCGAGGCCATCCATCGACGTGCCTTTGTCCAGCGAAAAGAACAACCAGGCGTTTTGCCGCGTCATGACGTCGTCTTCCGGCGTCCTTGGCGGGCCATACGTTCCCTGCTGACAGGTTCGACACATCCCGAACGTGGGCACCGGAAGGCAGTGTCCGACCCGACGCTTGCCAATCAGCTTCTCGACCGCGGCATACCAACCACCGCAGTCGCCGTCCGGGTGCCAGCTTTCCATCTTGTTGGCCAGCGGATCGCCGCAAACGGGGCGCGGAGCGGATCGATCGCGGTCGCAGCGGCCAAATCCATATCCCGCATTGGGATGTAATTCCGGAGGGCAATCAGGCGTCGAACCCAAGGTGAAGAACTCCAGTTCCGCCTCGGCGTTTGAACTGAACGGTGCGGCAACGACAGGGTTCGCATCGCGCGGGCGGCTGGTTGGGCCCACGTGACAACCGAGTGTCGCGACCAAACCGATCGCCATGAATAGTTCAACTCGCATTGCGCATCCTTTCACGTGAGCTTTTGCTCTCAAAATGCCAATTGATATTGGCTTCGGAGCATCAGCCCGACGTCACCCGCCTGTACGTTTAGCGATCCCGAACTGTGCGGAGCGCCGTCGTAGTAGATGAGATCGTGCTGCAGCTTCGACACGTGGCCACGAAAGTAGAAACTCAATCCCATGCCGGTTTCACGCGCCGACGTGTCGTAACCTCCGGGCACAGGTGAACCCGATCCGCGCCCGCGAGCGAAGAGTATGGACTGCCGGGCCGAGACTTCCATCTTCTCAGTCAGGAAATACCCCCCCTGAATGTAGAAGCCGTGCATGAAATCCTCAAACGTGTCGGGGCTGGCGAAGACGACGTTGTTG
>JANNPR010001087.1:0-10916 GCA_031400345.1 Planctomycetota bacterium
GTTAGCTAATGCGACGCCACAGGAGGCCTACCGAATCGCGGAGATTCGAACTTCGCCGGACCTTTCTCCGCCAGTTTGTCTCGAAGCGGATGGTGAGCCGATCAATATCGGCAAGTTGTCGAATATCGCCCATGCCGGCCCGTGGATCGCTGATGTGGACGGGGATGGCGACCGAGATCTTGTGGTTGGTGACTTTCCCGGTTACTTTTGGCTGTTTGAAAACCAAGGCACCGAAGAAAAGCCCGTCTACACCGGCAAGGGCAAGTTGCAAGCAAGCGGCGAGGACGCCAAGACGCCCGTCTACTGATGCATCGCTTCCAGTCCACAGTTTGTGGACTACGACAACGATGGAATCCTTGACTTCATCAGCGGCTCGTACGATCCAGGAGACCTCTACCTGTTTCGCGGTGAGGGCAACGGCAAATACGCGAAGGTCCAGAAGATACTCGACAAATCGGGCTTGCCGGTCGTGCATCATCCAGAGGAGTTCGCGAAGTACGAGAAGATGAAGGATGATCCCGCTGCCGGCGAACAGGAAGGCATCACGGCGCGAGTCGCGTCGTTTGGCAGTTGGGTCGCGCCAGTCGATTGGGGAACCGACGGCGATCTGGACCTTCTAATCGGCAGCTTCGCAGGAGACCTGTTTCTTCGCATCAATGAAGGCTCGCGCGAGCAACCGGTCTATGACACGAAGAGCATTCCCGTCGAGGCCGATGGCAAGCCATTGCACGTCAACATGCATGCCGCTCCGGCCGTCGCAGATTGGAACGACGACGGACTTTGGGATCTCGTCATCGGATCGGGCGACGGAGCGGTTGGCTGGTTTGCGAACATTGGTAACAAAACCGAACCAACGTTCGGTCCCTATCAGCAGTTGGTTTCTCCCGCGTCCGCCTCAAAGTTTTTTGAGCAGAATCTCGGATCGGACGCTGCGCCAACACACGGCGTTCGCGCGCAGATATGCGTTACCGACTACAACCACGATGGACAATTGGACTTGATCCTGGGGGATTATTCCGAGGTCCACTGGAAACGCGATCTGAATCAAGCTGAGCAAGCGAGATTTGACGACTTAATGGACATCCAGACAAAGATGATCGCCCAGGCCGGGAAGCTGCGCGAAGACTTCTCCTCGGACCCAAAAAACGTGCAGCTCAAGAAGAAGCTCGAACAATTTCAGAAGGAGTACGATAAGCTCGACCGCAAGAAAAAGGCATTCTTCACCGGCAGCGGCCGCGCAAGTTTCATATGGCTGTTCCTGCGTGAAGGTCCAGCGTCGAGCGCGAAAGTTTCCCAAGCAGGGCGACCCGCAGACAAGCCGACCGCCCAAGTTTCGACGTCAAACCGAAAACAAGTCTCGATCAGGGCAACGCTCTTGCCGGTCGAAGGATTAGATAATCAATTGCAGCTTTCGGTCGATCTTGCCATCATGCCCGGATGGCACGTATACAGCGACGTTCCCGACGGAAGTCCACTGAAAACGACAACGGTCCGTCTCGAACTACCGGATGGAATCGAAGCGGTCGGCGAATGGGAGCGGCCCTTCGGTTTGCCGTCTAGGAACGATCCGAGCAAGAAAATCTACAGCGGCCTGGCAACATTCACGCAAAACCTGAAGATCACCAAGCCTACGCAGCACCAAGTGCTCCAAATCAAGGTCGATTATCAGGCGTGCAACGAGAATTTCTGCCTGCCCCCAGCTGTGCTTCAAGAAACGGTGCGTGTTGAAAGGTAAGTCAAACTCGCAGCTCCTAACCAGTCGGACATAGTCCGCCCCCATCTCGCAACTGGCTACGGCGCATTCTGAAAAGTTAGAGATCACCACACCGCCGCCGCGCCCGACTGCGCCTGCCAGCGGCTGATGTTGTTGGACAGCAGTGGCGGCCGGGCACTACTGTTTAGGGAACTCGCCGTCAAGTACGATGGCAGGTTCTGGTGATCTCAATCAAGGCGTTTGCCTAGGAGGCTTTCTGACAGCCGATAGGCGTTGTTCGGGCATCACCGTGACAAGGGAGCCCTCGGCGCATGATCGGGAAAACAGTCGGCCACTATCGCATTTCCTCGAAGCTCGGAGCCGGTGGCATGGGGGAAGTGTTTCTGGCTGAGGACACTCGGCTGGAGCGCAAAGCGGCGATCAAATTTTTGCCGGCCGAAATGGCCGCAGACCCCGAGCGGCGACAGCGATTTCTCAACGAGGCCAGAGCCGCTTCCGCACTCAATCATCCGCATGTGTGCGTGGTGTATGACGTGGGCGAGACGGAGGACGGGCTGCCCTTTATCGCCATGGAATTCGTGGAAGGCCAGTCGCTGCACGCGCTGGTCAAACAAGGACCGTTGGAGATTCCCAAGATCGTCGAGATCGCGGTGCAAGTTGCCGACGCTCTGGATGCGGCCCACGCTAGCCGGATCGTGCATCGGGACATCAAGCCCGCCAACATCAACTTAAACGAGCGGGGACAGGTCAAGGTGCTGGACTTCGGGCTCGCGAAGCGTATGCCGCAAGGATCGCCAGATGCACTGGCAATCACGGCGGATATGCAGCAAACCCAGAGCGGTCAAGTGATGGGAACTCCCATCTACATGAGTCCCGAACAGGCTTTGGGAAAAGACCTCAATCATCGCACCGATATTTTCAGTATGGGTGTTGTTCTCTACGAACTCACGACCGGCCAACTGCCTTTCACCGGTGCGAACTTCGCCGAGATCGTCAACAAGATCGTGCATGCTCAGCCGCCCGCGATCGCCCGGCTCAACTACGATGTCCCAGCTGAGCTGGAGCGCATTGTACTGAAGTGCCTGCAGAAATCGCCCGACCGCCGCTATCAATCGGCTCGGGAACTGCTGGTTGATCTTCGCCATCTCGCCAGAGAACTGGAACTTGGCAGTGCGCTTGCCGAGTCGGCTTCGTTCAGTCGCGCGGATGTGAAACAGACTTTCGTAGGAAGTCCGGGTGCGATTTCGTCGCAACCGTTTTCGCTCGAGAAGCTCAAGGTCAGCGATGTGCTGTTGAACTATGCGGCCATCGACGACCAGCCGTTGCTGGACGGAAAGCCGGGCTGGGTGTCCCAATTGCACCGTAACCTGGAGGTGCGGGTCGAGCAGCTGTCAGGAGAGAAATCCAAAATCGCCTGCTTGCCTGCGGTAGCGGTCTCGCCGGTGATCGCAGGCGAAGTGCTGGAGCATCTTCTCCAGGCAAAGGCCATGATTTCGGTCGTCTCCCCTCCCTTCATCAAGTCAGACGTTTGCCGGAAAGAGGTTGAACAGTTTTGGCGCGGCGCGGATCAAACCGGCGGGCGTTGGGTCGAAAATAAGGCGCGGCTCTTGAAGGTACTCAAGACGGCCGTGTCCGCGCAAGACATGCCGCCGCCCTTGGCCGACATCTTCGCTCCGCTGTTCGGCTTCGAGTTCTTCGAACTGGATCCGGCGACCGGAAGAATTCGCGAATACGATGAAACGTTCGGACCGACGCTGAAGCAGCGTTTCTTCGAGCGGGTGTACGATCTGGCCTACGATCTCTGCCAGGTCTTGAAGACGTTGAAGCAGGTCCGCTCGCAGGAAATTCAGTTCCTTGAACCAGACCCCAACCGGCAATGCGTTTATCTGGCGACGACTACCTCGGATGTCCAGGATGAACGCGACCGTATCAAGCGGGAACTGCTCGAGCGCGGGCATGTAGTGCTGCCCGATGCACCACTGCCGATGCTCTCCCGAGACGTCGAAACTGTCGTGAAGGGTTGCCTCGATAAGTGCACGATCGCCGTTCATTTGCTGGGAAGGCATTACGGTGTCACGCCGGAAGATTCCTCGGAATCGATCCCCGCATTGCAGGTGCGTTTGACGGCGGATCGGGCTCAGCAACACGATCTGCAGCGACTGCTTTGGATGCCGTGTGATGACCAGCCGGCGGACGAGAGACAACGAGCGTTCATCCTCCGCGTGCAGGAAGATCCGGCGCTTCACCATCGCGCGGAAATCATCGAAGGTAACTTGAATCTGCTCAAGAAGGATCTCATTCGCCGCTTGTCCCCTCCCGAGGAAAAGCCGAAAGAGGTCGCGCCGGCAGGGGCATCGGGTGGAGCATCAAAACTGTATCTGATCTGCGACCCTAAGGACGAACCCAACGTGGAAGCCCTGGAGGATTACCTGTTCGATCAGGGGCTGGAAGTCTGCCTGCCCGCTTTCGATGGCGATGACGCCGAGGCCGCGGCATTGCACCAGGAGAATTTGTTGACCTGCGACGCGGTGCTGGTCTACTACGGGGCGGCACCCAAGGCGTGGGTCGACATCAAATTGCGGGAATTGCTCAAGGCGACAGGCTACGGTCGCAAGACTCCGATTCAGGTCCAGGCCGTCTACATTGCTCCCCCGGACGATCACCGTAAGGAGCGGTTCCGGTCGCACCAGGCCAGCGTCATTCGCCAGCCGCAGGCATTCGTGGCCAAGTCAGAACTCGAAGAGTTTGTGGCGACCGTCAAGGGAGCCTGCGCGTGACCATTGAGGCTCGATCCATGAATCCATTCCCCGGTCTGCGGCCTTTCCGCCCGGACGAAGATTACCTGTTCTTTGGCCGCGAGGAACAGACACTAGAGCTGCTGCAGCGACTGGGCAGCCAACGCTTCGTGGCGGTTGTAGGCACCTCCGGCAGCGGTAAGTCGTCGCTGGTCCGTTGTGGTTTGATGTCGGAGCTGTTGGGCGGCAAAATGATGCAGGCTGGCGCCTCCTGGGAGATCGCCGTGACGCATCCCAGCGGCAATCCGCTGGCGCTGCTGACCGAAGCCCTGCTGGACGCGGATCTCTACGATCGCAACGAGGAAAATGCTCGCGAAAATCTGCTCGCCACATTGAGCCGAAGTCATTTCGGTTTGGTGGAAGCGGTTAGACAAGCCGGGCTGGGAAACAACACCAATTTCCTGCTGGTCGTCGATCAGTTCGAGGAAATCTTTCGCTTCCATGAAGCGGGGCAAACGCAGCAGGAAGTCGCCAACGAGTTTGTCAGCGTCCTGCTGGAAGCCGCGGCGCAGAAGGAGGTGCCAATCTACGTGGTGCTGACCATGCGCTCGGACTTCATCGGCGAGTGTGGTCAATTCGAAGGCCTGGCCGAAATGGTCAGCCGAGGCGAGTTCCTGATTCCGCGGCTCACCCGCGAACAATACAAGCGCGTCATCGAAGGGCCGATTAAGGTCGCCGGCGGAAAGATCACGCCGCGGTTGCTACAGCGGCTTTTGAACGATCTGGGCCAGCAGACCGACCAGCTTCCCTGCCTGCAACACGCCTTGATGCGGACCTGGAATGTCTGGTCGGAAAAGGGCGATACCGACGGGCTGGACCTGGATGACTACCAGCGAGTCGGCAAGATGACGCAGGCGCTGTCGTTGCACGCCGACGAAATCTACGAGTCACTGGCCGACGATCTCCAGCGCGAATTGTGCAAGGGAATTTTTCAGGCCCTGACGGTTCAGGAAACGGAGAACCGTGGCATTCGGCGCCCGCAGAGGCTGGGCACCTTGTGTGAGATCCTGGAGGTATCGGCCGGCAAGTTGCTTCCCATCATCGATGCCTACCGGCAGCCCGGTGTCACGTTCCTGATGCCTTCACCGGAGGTCGAACTGACCGACCAGACGATCATCGACATTTCACACGAAAGCCTGATGCGCGTCTGGACTCGGCTGCGACATTGGGTCGAGGAAGAAGCGCAAGCCGCGGGTATCTACCGGCGTCTTTCCGAGAGCGCGGGCTTGTACCAGCAGGGAAAGGCCGGCCTATACCGGGATCCTGAGCTGGGAATCGCTCTGAGTTGGCGCGAAACACGACGTCCCAACCAGGCCTGGGCGGCACGTTACGATCCGGGCTTTTCCGAAGCGATGCGTTTTCTCGACGCCAGTCAGCAGGCTTTTCTTGCCGATCAGGAAGCGCAGGAGAAAGCCAGACAGCGCGAATTGGTACAGGCACGGACACTCGCCGAAGCCGAACGACAGCGCGCCGAGGCGGAGAATCGAGCAGCCAGGCGATTGCGCGGAATGGTGGCCGGCCTGGCGCTGGTGGCAACCATCGCCCTGGTCGCTTCGATCGTGGCGTTCAACTTCTGGCGCACGGCAGAATTGGCAAAGCAGGATGCGCTACTTAGCGCGCGATCTGCGAAGCAAAACGCCGAAGCCGCCCAGAACCAGGCGGAGCGGGCGGCCACCCAGGAAACCGCCGCCAAAAATGCCCGGCGTGATGCCGAGGAAAACCTGACTAGCGCGCGGAGTGCCATCGACGATTTTCTGATCAAAGTCTCCGAAAGCCAGCTGCTTTCCACACCTGGATTGCAACCGTTGCGGGCGGAACTGCTGGGATCGGCCAGCCAATTTTACGAGGACTTCCTGAAGAACAATCCCAACGACCCCAAGCTTCAGGCAGGCTTGGCGGATGCTTTTTACCGTGTGGGATTTGTGAACAATGAACTCGGTAATCACGCACAAGCGGTTGGGGCCCTCCAAAAGTCGATCGATCTTTGGAATGCGGCGCTGAAGGTTAACTCCGACGATGCGACCCTGCGGCACGGACTGGCGGCCGCTTGGTTCGAGTCCAGTCGCGCCCAGCTCGAAGGCAAGCGCGATTACTCCAGCGGCTACGAGGCAGCCAAAAACGCCGCCGGCCTTTGGGACGCACTGGTCGGAGCACATCCGGACAACGTCGAATACAAAAAGTCTCTCGCCCGCGCTTACAACGTAATGGGGCTTGCCAGCAATAGTCTGCAGGAGGCTGAACGCGCCTTTCTGGCCTACCAGCAATCGCTGCAGATCCGGCTCAAGCTTCTGCCGGATCATCCCGATGACGTTGAATTGCTGCACGGATTGGGCGAGTCGTTTAACAATCTCGGCTTGATGATCGCCGACAGTGAACAAGTGCTGTCGATGCTCCAACGCTCGATCCACTATAACGTGGTGGTAAATAGATTGCGGCCGCAGAACGTCGAATACGCCCTTGACCTGAGCATCTGTTATTCTTCGACCGCCGGGCGCTTGATAATGATGGGCCGCGGTAAGGAGGCTTTCGCATCGTATCGCAAGGGTATCGAGCACATGCTGAAGTTCATCCAGGCCAATCCAGCGGTGCCGGCGATGCGCAACTTACTCACGTCCACCCTTCCTTCGGTTCGCATGCTAGCGATCGGTAGTGACCAGGCTGACGAGTATGCGCAGGTTTTTCGCGACGTAAGTGACGTCTACGCGGGGTTGCCCCGGACGACAGCCGAAGAGCATGTCGCACTGGCCCAGGTGCAGTCGGATTGCGCCCAGCAGATCATTCGAGCCAGCAAGACCATCCAGAAACGCGAACTGATGCCCAAGGAGTTGGCGGAGATTGACGCGCTGCGGAAAGGCGCTCTGGAGTCTCTTCGCCAGGCGGTTGCTGCGGGTTTCAAGGATGCGCCGCGATTGAGGCAAGACGCACTACTTGCCGACGTGCGTACTCAACCGGCCTTTGCGGAGATAGTCGCCCAAATCGGCACATTGGGCAGCCAGCCTGGCAAAGTTGGCACGGACCCAGCGTCAACCGTTACTCCACCCGCGGGCGACCAACTGGTTCGGATGGAACAGGATCGAGCGACGGGCTATCTGGCCTTTGGCGCGTTGGAAACGGTGTTCAACCGCCACGAACAAGCCCGGAAATTTTTCGAACAGGCGTTGGCCATTCGCCGATCGTTGGCAGAAGCCGATCTGGAGAACGAACAACGGCAGTCAGACTTGCGAAGCGTCGAGGACGCGTTGGCAAATCTGTACTGGAAGACCGGCCGACTGGCCGAGGCCCGCAAGCTGCTTCAGTCGCGGATTGCGTCGCTCGAACAAGTGCTCAACGAGAAACCGGAGGATAACGACCAGGCCGCCAAGTTGGCGGCTGCCCACCGTGCTTTGGGCGACGCTCTCGCAGGTGTGGCTTTGTGGGAAGAAGCCATTCCGCATTATGCCGCGTCGCTCAAGCGGCAGCCCTCAACCGGTTTACCCACTTACCTTGAAATCCTGGCACCGGCACCGTTGCTGCTCGTTGGGGATGATGAGGCATATCGTGCTGCGTGCGCGCAAATCCTGACGAAATTTGGCATGGAGGCGGATTCGGAGCGCGCTGCGCGAGTCGCCCGGCTGTGCGCCTTATCGCCCAGTGCCGTGGACAATCTGTCTCCCATCATCGATCTCGCGCAGAAATCGAAGACGGGTTGGCATGCCTATACTCTGGCTCTGGTAATTTACCGCGCAGGGCGGTTCGAACACGCAATTCAGGTGATCGAGGAGGCTCGGAAAAGGAACGATCTGGCAGGATTTCCTCTCGACAATTTCGTCCTGGCGATGGCCCACTTCCGATTAGGCCGACAGAACCAAGCACGGGAACTGCTCGACACGGTCAACCGCCAAACGCCGCAGTCGATGCCCGCGTGGACTCACGAACCTATTAACATGCTCGACGTCGATTGGCTCGTCTTGCGCCGCGAGGCGAACGAGCTAGTTCACGGCAACAATTATAGTAATGGGGACCGGCTCCGCCGCAGCCGTGCTTACGCTCAACTGGGTGAATTCGAAAAAGCCGAGGCTGAGTGTAGCGCAGTGGTCACGGCTTTGCCGGACGATCCTCGCGGTTATGTCGCTCATGCCCGCGTCTTGGCGGAAATGGGCCGCAAGGAACTGGCCACGCAGCGATTGGAACCGGCCAGGCAGTTATTGAACAAGCAACGCCCTGTCACTTCCGAGGACGTGGAACTCTGGCGGACCTATGGCGAGACATTAAGAATGCTGGGGCGACACGATGAGGCGAGCCAGGAGTTCCGCCATGCTCTGGCCATGCAATCACTCCTCAGCATCAAGACTCGTCGGCAGATCACACACCGCAATTTGTTGATTGAGCTTACTGGCGATCTGGTCGAATCGCTACAGGCGGCCGGACGACAGGAGGAAGTGCGGGCCGCTCGCGTCGAGTTGGACGTTATGCTTTCTGTCTTTGGCCTCCCGCCGGTTCTCAGCAGCGCCGCCGATTTGCTCGCAGATTCGGTCCAGCGAAAATCCGCTCCCGGCGAATTAATTGCCGAGATCGATCAGCTTCTCGCAGCCACTAAGAAGTCTCTGGCGGACAATGACCCGATCCGTGCGCATTTGGCGGCCCGTTTATCCCATCGCCGGGCGGAAGTGCTGCAGGAGGACGGGCGATCCGATAAGGAGATCATAGACGGGATCTCCGCCGCCCGCGAGCAATCCGAGCGGTCATTCGTCGTCGATCCCAACAACGCCGAGGCAGCCCGGGCCCTGGCGGACTTGCTACTCTCCCGTTCCGGCATACCGTGGACAACTCTTGAGCCAATCAAACTCAGCTCCAAGGCGGGCACGACGCTAACGCCCCAATCAGATGGCTCCATTCTGGCTAGCGGGGCTAACCCCGATCAGGAGACTTATATTGTGGTGGCGAAGTCGACGTTGACCGGAATCACGGCGGTGCGTCTGGAGACACTCCCCCACCCGAGTCTTCCCTTGGGCGGAGCGGGACGCGATGGAGCCGGATCGTTTTTCCTGAACGAGTTCACCGTTGCTCTGGCACGTACTCAAGAGTCACTTCCCGAAGATTCGGTACGGTTTCAACTGCAGAACGCTGTGGCCAGTTATCATCATAAAGCTGCCAACGGGGTTGAATATCCGATCCAAATGGCGATCGATGGCTTGCCCACCGGTTGGTTCGCGTGGCCCGAGGTTTATCGAAGACAATGGGCTGTCTTTGGAGTGCCGCCGGAGCAACAGAATACCACTGGTTTGCCTCTGGTTATTCAACTGACAAGCACGGGCGGCGCCGGACGCCGACCGTCGCTGGGAAGATTTCGCCTTTCCGTCACGAATGATCCCGCGGCTTTTGATCAGGAAAAGAAGCGTATCACGGTCATGAATTTAACCGATCCCTGGGCGAAGCTCGGCGTGGCCTACGCCCTGACTGGAGCTAAGGACAAGGCGGCCGCAACACTTGAGGAGGCGATGGACCGAGTTGACGATTACCAGGAAAGAAACCAGATCATCCAGATGGCTGCCGAGAGTGACGAGATCTGGGCGGAGCTGCTCAGGCTGCGACCTGCGGACCCACTACTTCAAGTGCATTTGGCTCATAGGCATGCCCAGCGAGGTGAGGACAACCTGGCCGCGTCTGCCCGAGACACAGCACGCACGCTGTTCGAGCAGCAGCTGGCTGCGGAACCCGAGAAGGAAATCTTGGCGATCGGCCTGGCGGATTTGCTGTTGGAGATCAGCCATCCGAAATGGACAGCCCTGGAACCGACCGAAATGAGGTCCGTCGCCGGCACGCAGCTAACTCTTCAGGGCGATGGTTCCGTGCTCGCCAGCAAGGAACCCCTTGTCAACGATACCTATTTGATTACGGGAAAAACGAACGTCCGCCGCGTTACGGCTCTCCGGTTGGAAGGCTTGCCGCATCCGAGCCTGCCCAGTGACGGCCCCGGCTGGGCATTAGGGAACTTTCATCTGACGGAGGTTCGGGCGTCGTTACGGCGAGCAGGCGGAGAAATCGTCCCCTTGGAGTTCCGTTTTGCTGGAACCGACTACGTCCGTCCGCTGCTTAAGGGTTTTTCGACGGCGAAGGACGGTCCTTGGGGAGTGATCGACAAAGACCAGACAACTCTCTGGAACATCTGGCCGCTGGTCGCCAAGCCGCACTGGCTGAGCCTGGTACTCTCCCAACCGATCGACGTGGGCGAGGTGGAGCAGATCACGCTCGAACTCGACTTCTTCGATCGCCGGTGGCCTTCGGCGAAGCTCGGCTGCTTTCGCGTTTCGGTCACGGACGATTCCAAGATCTTCGACCACGAAAGAAACCAGCTCGCCGCTATGAAGAGCGCGAATGCCCGGACCAGGCTGGCCATCGCCTTGCGTCTAGTCGGCCAGCAAGCCTCC
>JANNPR010001168.1:0-1245 GCA_031400345.1 Planctomycetota bacterium
GAACGGTATTGTTGACATGTCCAAAAGCGTCCTGATCACCCCATTGAATTGGTAATTCGATGACGAGCGGGAAGCCATCAAGGTCGGCTGGTTGTTCGGATCGTTTCATATCCCATTTCGCTATTTTTAAGGATGTTCCGCGTAAGCGGAGTTGAAAGTTCAAGATACTGCAAAAAGGGCCGAATAATCGCTGCTATTTTGAATCCGCCGCGACTCGTTTGGAGTGTTGATCTGGTGAAACCAAATGATACGGCTAAGATAGGACACGTTCCGCTTGCAATCGTCCTGACATTTTAGTGCGAATGCTGATAGCAACCGGGCTCAGTTTACCCACGAGCGTACAACCGCCTAGTGCATTTCGAACTTGGAATGACGTAGCGATAGCGATCGGAATTCGAATGTATCGGATGTCTTGAACCTCAGAAAAGTGTTCCATGATTGAAAACCCACCACCGACCGCGTCGAATGAAGTTATCGAAGTGAATTTGCGAGAACCGTGGATAGCCGGTTTGTTAGCGTGGTTGTGCCCAGGAGTTGGGCACTTTTACCAACGGCGCTACGCCAAGGGCACTTTGTTCATGGTATGTGTTTTAAGTACGTTCTTTTTTGGTTTGGTGCTCGGTGAAGGGCGAGTTGTTTATGCGTCGCGGGCCAAGAATGATTTTCGCTGGCAGTACATCTGCCAAGTTGGCGCTGGCTTGCCGGCGTTGCCGGCCTTAGTCCAAAGTTACCGAGTGGCTCAGGGAAAGCAGCCGTTTTTTGCGGACGAACGAGGGGACGCGGTGTTTGCTCCTCCCCCCGGAGAGATCCATCCGCAGGAACATGATCACCTTGCCGAATGGCACCTGCGCATTCCGTTTTTTGAAATGGGAACGCTATACACGATGATCGCAGGACTATTGAACGTGCTTGCGATTTACGACGCCACATCGGGCCCCATGTTGCTTCCCGCAGAGACCCCTTCAGACAAGCCACCGGGCGACAAGAACAAAAAGCCGTCGTGAGGGCGCCCGGCGTCGACAGTTGCGAACACTTTATCGCCTTAGGAAGTCATAGGAAATCGAGGCATGTTTCCCACTCTATTAGCAGCGTTACCCGCTAACCACTTGTGGTTCTTCCCACCTCTGGTGGTCGTGATCAGCCTGGTGTACGGGGCTACTCGCCACGAATTCATGCGACCGATCATGCAGCATTCACTGAGGGCCGCAGTTTGGATCTTGACCTTCATGGGCACGATATTCGCCG
>JANNPR010001209.1:0-2813 GCA_031400345.1 Planctomycetota bacterium
GACGAAATCCGCGGGTTGCAGCACATTAATAAGGTCATTCGAGTCGACCAACAGCCGCTAGGAAATTCTCCCACTTCCAATCCTGCGACCTATACCGGCGCCTTCGAACTAATCCGGATGTTGTTTGCTCAGCTCCCAGACGCTAAGGTTCGCGGTTTTACCGCTCGACGTTTTAGTTTTAACGTGGCCGGCGGACGATGCGAAGCCTGTGAGGGTAACGGCCAGCGAAAAATTGAAATGCACTTCTTACCTGACGTATGGGTCGAGTGCGAGACGTGTCGCGGCCGGCGATACAACCCGGAGACTCTGGCCGTTACGTATCACGGACACTCGATCAGTGATGTTTTGGACATGACCTGCGGTGAGTCCGTAAATCTGTTCGAAAACATTCCGAAAATCCGCCGCATCCTGCAGACTTTGTGTGACGTCGGTCTGGCTTACCTTACCTTAGGACAATCCGCGCCGACCTTGTCGGGTGGCGAAGCACAGCGAGTTAAACTCGGAGCGGAACTGGCGCGACCCGACACGGGCCAGACCGTGTATTTGCTTGACGAACCAACCACAGGCCTGCATTTCGATGACTTGGCAAAGCTGCTTGAGGTGCTCCATCGACTGGTAGACTTGGGGAATACCGTCGTTGTGATTGAACATAATCTGGATGTGATAAAACAGGCTGACTGGATCATCGACATGGGACCTGAGGCCGGAGATGGAGGCGGCCGTGTGGTTGCCTTGGGAACGCCAGAGGAACTGGTGGCCTCGATCAAGCCCGCCCTAGCGAAACGTACGCGGAGTGGGGCTTCGGAGAAACCAGTGGCGGCATCTCACACCGCCAGTGCACTGGCACCCGTGCTTGCTGCCGGCCCCTTGGTGGAACGTCACGGTCACGACTTTTTGGCGGCCGAGCAAAAGAAAGAGGGCGATCTAGAGATTACCGAGGTCGGTCGCGCCGCAAGTATGCCTTGGGAAGTCAACGGTCGGCTTTGGCATACGTCCGAGCGTGTAGGACGCAACGGCGACCGCGCGAAATGGGACGGGGACATCTTGGCTCGTGTAGTAGATCGTATCCATGAGTTGGGCCAGTTCAGTCAAACGGATTGGAATGCTCGCAGCGTTGTTGAAGTTGCTGCTCCAAAGAAAAGCGACGGCTGGTTTTTTCATGCAATTACTGGTGAAACCTACCTTTTGAAGATGAAATTTCGGGTATACCGAGGTGCCTTTGACCGGCGACAGCTCAATGAATCGCTCGGTCTAAAAACACTCAATCAATTGGACGATGTTCCGGTTTATGGGAATGAGCCCCGTGTGAAAATTCGCACGGCGCGCGGACCATGGCAGGAAGTCGAGATTCGAGCGTACAAATTGGAAGAAATCGATCAGCCTGCGTTTTGGACGTTTCTAGAGAATGCCGTTTCCGCTTTTCATAAGTTTTTCGACCGCGCGGACGAGTCCGTGGACGACCTCGCACCTTGGAAAAAGCTCGGTCAGAAGTGGCACCTACTGCGTAAAGGCTTTCCACCGGGAAAACGAGTTCAATGGGCCACTGAGGTACTCGACGAACTGTACTCAATCCTGACCGATGTGGCACCGCAGGGGCAGTTTCTTTGGAACAACCAGCAGTTGGTGCATTTGTATCTGCCCGGCCAACGCGAACCGTGGGCCACGATTCACACCAAAAGGCCGGAACATGTGCAGCTCACCCTCACAGGTCCTAAGAACGCCGTCGCGTTGGGACGCGCCACCGAACTAGGATACGATCGCGAGTTGGATGGTAAGCTCCGCACCCACGATCTGTTGCGAATCCGATTCCGTTCGATCGAGGATCTCCACCGGGGCGACCTAGGAACGTTCCTGCATGAGCATCTCGCTGCTGTATCAAACGGATCGGTACGAGCCGGGTGAGGTTCTGTTCATCTTCCGTCGTAGGATGGGGCACTCCTGCCCGTCTTTATTCGGGACATTGGACGGGCAAGAGTGCCCGTCCTACGACGATACGAAACAGTGATTGCCGACCGCCATTACCTGATTGGTGGGCCGGCGCTTCGCCTGTCTCACTCTACAAGACGTGGGGCCCTACAAGAGGTGGGGCCGCTGCAGTTCAACTTCGCAGGGCGAGCAGAAATTCGACATCACCAATCGCCAGGCCCGTTTCCTGCGCAATTTCCACGGCACTTTTATCTTGATCGGCGAGGGAATAAACTCTTCCGCCCGATGCTGGCGTGATGCACTGAATATCCGAACGTTTTGGCTCGACCCCGTCCGGGAATTCGACATCGCTGTCGGAAGGAGGGCGACTTCCCAGTCGTTCCGCTCGCCCGATTAACGTCTCGAGACGCTGAGCGGTCTCGTCCGCAAGTAATGAGATGGCCTGTAGCGCACGCATCTTCGAGTCGAGTTCGGCTTTGGTGTCGCGAGCAAGCTCGTGCAACTCGACTTGCCAACGCAGCATCTCTGGAGGTTCGTCAGCCTCTTCGGTGAAGGTGTTTCGGGGTAGCTGACCATGCCGGGAAAATGGTTTGGTTTCGCGATCTACTTTGAATCGCCGCTTTGTTTCGCGCATCAGGAGCAACACTGCCACAGCAGCCCCTATACACACCATGATTGACGGGCCGAGTTGTCTAAGAAGTTCCATCTACTTTGCCGTTATGAAGGTCCCGGTTGGGCTGAGTCAAATGCCTTTCGCGCTGCATCGTAAACGTCCTTAAGTGGCACATTTTTTTCCGTCGCAGTCTGGCGGCACGATTCGAACTCCGGTGAAAAGCTCAGACTACCATCCCCCAATACGGCTAGTTTTCCTTCGATCTTCCCCAGCG
>JANNPR010001225.1:0-6649 GCA_031400345.1 Planctomycetota bacterium
GAAGCCGAAATCGACAGCATCGCTCGCAAGTTCAACCTCACCAAAGAGCGGTGGGCTGAACTGCTGCAGGATGAGAGATCGGTCAGCCCTGATCAATACCGTCGGGAAATTATTTGGCCAACGCTGGCTCTACGACGTTTAGCAGCTGAAGAACTGGTTGTCAGTCAGGAAGACTTGCGCAACGCCTTCGAGTCGGAATATGGTCCATCGGTCAAGGTTAGGGTAATTTCGTTAAATAACCGGCAGGACGCCGACCGAATCCGAGCCAAGGCGGCATCGTCTCCGGACACATTTGGCGAACTGGCGAAGGAACATTCGAAAGATCAAAGCGCTAGCGCTCGAGGACTGATTTCGCCAATTCGCAAGCACGCTGGCGATCCCAAATTGGAAGCCATCGCTTTTCGCCTTAAAAAGGGCGAGATTTCACCGGTCGTCGAAGTTGCTAACCAATTCCTAATCATCAAATGTGAAGATCAACTGCCAGAGAAAATCGTGGATGGTAAGCAACTGGTCCAAGTTCAGAATCAGCTCCGCGAGCGTATCCGAGAAGAGAAGTTGCGCAACGCCGCTTCCAACCTGTTCAAGCAGATGCAAGACGAATCAAAAGTCGTCAACGTTTTTAATGATGCAAAACTACAGGCTCAACATCCAGGTGTCGCTGCACTGATAAATGGGCGCCCAGTGATGCTGGCCGTCTTGGAGGACGAGTGCATCAATCGACATGGCGGGGATGTGCTCGACGGCGAGATCAATCGGTTGATCCTTTCGCAAGAGCTGCAACGATTGGGCAAGAACGTCACAGAGCAGGATGTCGATGCCGAGATCGCACGCGCGGCCGAAGCTTACGGCTATACCAAGGACGGTGCTGCTGACGTCGACGGTTGGCTTGAAGCCGTTACGGCAGATGAGAAAGTTACCGTCGATCTTTACATTCGCGATGCCGTTTGGCCGTCGGTCGCTCTTAAGAAACTCGTGGACGATAAGGTAAAGGTCACAGAGGACGATTTGCAAAAAGGGTTCGAGTCCAATTACGGCGAGCGCGTGGAAGTCATGGCGATCGTGTTCAGCAATCAGCGACAGGCTCAGACTGTCTGGGAGATGGCTCGCAATAACCCTTCGGATCAGTTCTTTGGCGAACTAGCTCAACAGTATTCAGTTGAGGCGATGTCTAAATCCAACTCCGGCCGAGTTCCACCCATTCGCAAACACGGCGGTCAACCGGTTATCGAGGAAGAAGCGTTTCGACTGAAACCAGGTGAACTTTCCGGCATCATTGCCTTGACCGACAAGTACGTGATTCTGCGTTGTCTGGGACGGACCAAACCGGTTGTGACCAAATTCGCGACGGTCAAGAATGAGCTGGCCGATGACATTCATGAAAAGAAGTTGCGTATTGAAATGGCGAATGCATTCGACTCGCTCAAAGAAGCCGCCCGAGTCGAAAACCGTTTGACGGGATCCGTCAAAACGAGTGTTCGCGCTGCCAACTCCCGCGCCAGCGTGTCGAGTGCCGCTCCGAATAGTGCCGGTAAAGTTGGGTCCCCATCGAGTTCCGGAAAGTCAGGACTACAGCCGGCCAGTGCCACTCAGTCCGTAGGCAACGCTAGAAACAAATCCGCTGGGCCGGTCCCTTCCACTGCAACAGGATCCAAAGGCCAGGAAACGAAGGGCGCAGCGCCGACACGTCGTTAATCTACTGACTTGATTTCCCACCGAGAAACGGTGTTCGATCCATGACACACGGCGCAGATTTTCTAGCTCAACCGCATCGGGGGCGCGTTCCGTTGCTCGATGTGAATCGATCGCAAATGGCTATTCGCGAGCATATCCTGGCGGCACTGTCGCGAGTTTGTGACTCGGGGCAATACCTTCACGGTCCCGATGTCGCGCAATTCGAGAAAGAAATCGCCAAGTTGTGCGGTGTGCAGCATGCAGTCTCGTGCGCTTCGGGCAGCGATGCTTTGCTTTTGGCCCTGATGGCGGTAGGCGTCGGACCGGGCGACGAAGTGATCGTGCCCAGCTTCACCTTCTTCGCGACCGCCAGCCCCGTGTCCCGACTGGGCGCCAAAATCGTCTTTGTCGATATCGACTTGCAAACCTTCAATATCGATCCGCAAGCAATCGAAGATGCGATCACTCCGGCCACAAAAGCCATCATACCGGTCCACCTATTTGGACAGTGCGCGGAGATGGACTCAATCTGCCGCCTGGCAGAGCGACACGGAATCCACGTCATCGAGGATGCGGCACAGGCAATCGCTGCTACCTACCAGGGCCGGGCGGCCGGCTCTTGGGGACGACTAGCATGCTTCAGCTTTTATCCAACGAAAAACTTGGGTGGTTTTGGTGATGGCGGTCTAATTACCACAACCGACAAAGAATTGGCAGATAAGGTCCGATTACTGGCCAGCCACGGTATGAATCCGCGCTATTACCATCGTGTCGTAGGTATCAACAGCCGGCTGGATTCCATCCAAGCCGCGGTCTTGAATGTCAAGCTCACCCAGCTGGCAGCCTGGACCGCCGAGCGACAGTGCAATGCGACTCGCTATCAACAACTGTTTCAAACGACCGGAATAGATCGCTGCATCGTCGCACCCAGCGCGTCGCCCGAGTCGGTTCACGTTTGGAATCAGTTTACGATCCGAGTTCCGCTTGGCAAACGTGATGAATTGCGACGGCATCTGACTTCTCACGAGGTCGGTACGGAGGTCTACTACCCGCTCCCATTACATCTGCAAGAGTGCTTTCAAGCGTTAGGTTACCGAGAAGGAAGTCTGCCAAATACCGAACTCGCGGCTCGCGAAGTGCTTAGCCTACCGATTTTCCCCGGGCTGACGCCGCCAGAACAAGAAGCCGTGGTCAGCCGGTTGTCGTCTTTCTACAGGATCCATCGCGCTGCAGCGTAGTTGGGATTTAGGTATGTGCATCTTGGTCAAGCTCCGAGTGCTTTGTTAACCCGACTCGCTCAATCCGAAAATCCGACCTGGTAAGGAAGAACCTTAGGATCAATCGATGCGGACGCGACTTTCGGCTTAACATAGGCCATTGTTGGAGCAAGTTCGAGTCGGGCGCCGAAATATGCAAATAGGTGCTCTGTCTCTTGCTGCAACGGCGACCCACTCCATGCATGATGATCCGGTGGATTCGGAATTCCTCACTTATTGGGAAGACGCAGCTCGCCCCTTAACCAGTTTGGCGTTCATCCTCCCGATGCTGCTGATCTACGAAGGTGGATTGGTATTCCTTGGACCACAAGCTTTGAGGAACGGCGCAGACGTATGGCTACGGCAGATTTTAGACTTTGTAGGTTTCGGCCAATACTTCTTGCTTCCCACACTGACCTGCGGGCTGCTGCTGGCATGGCATCACGTCAGCCACGAGCGCTGGCTTCTGCGTAGTGGCGTACTCCAAGGAATGCTCGTCGAAGCGTTCGCGTTTGGTGCCTTGTTGCTGTTAGTGGCTCGCACACACGCCTCGCTGATCACTTCCATTGAAATGGCAGATCGCAATATTTCGACTACGTTGGCAATACAACAGCTTGTGCCAAATTCCATCGCCTATTTCGGCGCGGGAGTCTACGAAGAACTTTTGTTTCGCTTGATGCTGTTGCCGCTACTGGTGTGGTTGCTGCATGGAGCCGGGCTAACTCGCCTCATGAGTTACTTGGGCGCAGCGATTCTCTCCAGCGTGCTGTTTTCCATCGTGCATTATGAATTTGAGCTCAATCTATTCGGTGATTTCGTATTTCGAAATCACGGTGAACCACTCGTCTGGAGCAGTTTTTCGTTTCGATTGTTGGCAGGTGGTTTCTTTTCCTTTTTATTTCTGCATCGTGGATTTGGCATCGCTGCCGGTGCACATGCGATTTACGACATTTTGACCGTTATTCAGTAAAGTTGGGACGAACTTACCCAACAACGAACGGCTTGCAGCTCCCCGCGACTGACGGTCCACTAGCGCTGGCTCACCGAGACATTCGGCCCCTGTATAACGAGTGAGATGTCACGCAGGTCCGCTGTTTGACTCAGCGTCGACCCAGCCGTCGATGCAGTTCTAAACTGTGCCGCACCCGAGAGAATTCGAGTGGCAGCGTCGGTCAGCGCGGGGTCGTTTCGGAATAGATCCTCGATTTCCGCGCGTTGCGGATGATCGCCATCAATCATAATTTGCCCGCGATCGTCGCAGCTGAGTTCGAACGAGCGAGTCGTATCGATGCCTCTCGCCAACAATCTCGTCTGCAAGATTCGCTGCAAACTTTCCACCGCATCTTGAAATGCTTGCGGAGATGGGTCAGCAAGATCTGAAACGGATGGCTGTCGCTTGGGTGCACATGGCGGCTCGGCGGAGATCAGATTGTCAAGGAATGACTTTCCTGCATGCCACGTCCCCTTGGCGTAACTCGCTGCCGTTACCGCTCCGACGGTCGCGAGTGGCACTAAAGACGACATTGACATCAGCGTGTCTCAGCGAAGTGCGAATGGAATTGCATTGCGAACTGAATAGCCGCGCAGCACGTCAACCGCTTTTGTCTGCGAAACATTTGTGCAGGCGTTGGTAGCGCTGGTATTTTCGGCTGCACGGCAATAAATCTTTAACAATTCGCCGTGCCTAGAGTGGCCGGGCGGTCGGGCAGGACGCGGAACGCCAGAAACGAGCGCTGGCAGGGCTTGTGCAGCTGCCACCGAATTACGGTTTCAGGGCTTCGACGGCGAGCTCTTCCAACAAAATATCGACGGCGCTGTCCAGTTTTTCGCCGCGCAGGCTCTTAAATCGAATGACCCCCTTGCCGTCTAATACATAGATTGTCGGCCATCCTGAAATGTTCCACTGCCTGGAGATGGGCCCAGGCGTACTACCTCCGTCCCACCAGCTGCGCCAAGTGATGTGCTCTTTCTTCATGAAGTTTTTGAGTTCCGTTTTACTCCGGTCACAATTAATTCCCAGCAAAACGAACGGTTTGCCGGCCGTTCGTTCGACCAATACGCGATGGTGGGAAATCATTGCCTTGTACGGCCCCCACTCACTTCCCCAGAAACTTAGCACCACAACCTTGCCACGATAATCCGAAAGCCGATACCTCACGCCGTCAACATCTTCCCCGTCTATTTCCGGTGCCGTGCAACCAATCGCCAAGCTACGAATTTCAAAGAGCTCGCGCTCGACCAATTGCGATAGTGGTTGATCACGAACCCTTTCGTCAGGAAATTCTCGCAAGATTCGCTCGTATAGCTGTTCTTGCTCGGCTATCGTGGCTTTGATGTCCAAATTCCTGATTCGGTTCGCAGTGTGTTCGGTCAGGTTCCGTGTGACTTGGTCGGACATTTCGGGATTGAGGTGAATGTACTCTGCGGTCGACGCCAGCCAGTCGAGCCGCTTGGCCAGCCCGAAGAGAGCTTTGGCCAGCACATTGGGATGTTGATTTTTCTCTATGATTTTTCTGAGCAGTGGTTCCGCACGCCCCGAATGAACGAATGGCAACGTTTGACAAAGTCGTTCAATCTTGTCGCTGTCTGCCATCTCCTCTGCGACAAAGTCCAATGCCGCATCCACTTTTGGACCGCTTTTCAACAGGGAGATTCCCCAGATGTAAGCTTCGCAAGCGACGGGATGTTTGGGGTACTTTTGAGCCACTTCGAACGCGCGATCCACAAACGGTTCGGCTTTCGGCATGAGCGTGCGCGCTTCCGCTTTGGAAAATGGTGTTTTGGCTGCACTTAGAGCTTTGGCCGAATCCCGTTGAGCCGCGCTAAACTCGGCCATGATGGCGCGGAGTTCCGCACCCGGATCGACTGTAGAAACTTTTTGTACTTCGTCAGCACGCAGAGACGAAATGGAAAGGACCAAGGACATCGCTGAGACAAGGTACCGATTCATAGCCCAGACCGACCTTTGTGAATTGGTGAATACCAATGCACATTGGACTGCATCAACTTTAGACGAATCTCGGCTATTTCTTTGGTTTTGCTTGATTCCAAGCTCCTAATTCCTGAACGGTTATGCGACCGTCTTTGTTGGCATCGGCTGCCTCGGGATTGCGAGACATTGCCTTCCATTCCGCGCCCGTCAGCACGCCGTCTTGATTGGCGTCATATTGCTTAATCAGGCCTTGAAAGTACTTGAGGGCTCTGTCATCCAGCTGCGTACTGACTGTTGGGCTACCGGGTGCCGAAGCATTCGCAGGGGCTGGCGTTCCCATTGGGTTACCTGTAGCAGCGCCTGCTGGAGCAGTTGTCGACGTGCCGTCGCTGGCTCCACGTATGGCGCCTTTTTCCACAGCCTTCAAACATTCCTTCGCCGTTACAAAACCGTCACGATCCAGATCGAATTTGCCAAAATCGGCTGTCACCGCTGAACTCCAAGCCGCCGAATATTCGGACATCGCTACTTGACCGTCCGCATTCCAGTCGTTGCGAGCAAACCACTCAGGGAGTCCTTTGGGTAGGCGTTCCGTTGCTGTGGGGACTCGATACGACTTGCGATTATCTTTGGGAGGTGACGCGGGCGAAGCCGGGGCGGTTTTCTGACCAACAGTTGGTGGATTTCCACCGGCTGAATCGCCGCGACCGGCAAACGATTCCCCCGGTGGTCCATAGCCGCCTGGTGCTCCAAATCCCCCTCCGGGTTGCCCAAATCCGCCGCCTGGTCC
>JANNPR010000113.1:0-7988 GCA_031400345.1 Planctomycetota bacterium
CAAGTCGTTGCACTTTTCGTCGCAGGTCCCTTCATCGCTTGGGGTTTACGCCGATCTGCCTTGTGGATTTCAAATGACGATGCCCGGCTTATGAGAACCGAGGCCCAACTGGGGCAAAGCGATCAAAAAGAGCCAACACCAACGGGCCGCTTTGGGAACGACATTCAAATAGACGTCCCGGACGATGCTCCGAAAGTAGGCGAATCTCGCACGCTTCTGCAGCGAGTCGCCGCTCGTCGATCATTGGGGATTCGCCCCTGAGGACGTGCTCTCACGAATAACATAATTCCGCAACAGTTCGAATGCGCGCTGCTCCTGATCACCGGCTGTTTTTCGCACCGGCAGTTCCAGCCGAGTTAGCTCGTCGTGAATGGTTTTGGCCGGCAAAATCCGGATCCGGGTGGCCAGAATTGCCGCTTCAATCACAGCATGCTTAGCGCGATTGAAGCCAAAGAACGGACGGATATTCTGTTCGTCTACAATTTGACATTGTAATTCGGCGCGCTCCTGAGATTCTTCCATAGTGGATACCCTGAAAGCAAACCAACGGCAAGCGTCCGCCAGAAATCTTCCATCCACAATCGAGCATGATAATAGTGGCGGTGGCTCGTGCCATTCGTTGATGGCCGCACGAGCAAATAGTTCGACATCGTCCGTGATATTAAACACACCCTGTTCAGTTCGCTTCAGATTCTCAAAAGTTCGGGAGGTGCGAAATGGTCGCAGGCGCAGCGACCTAACCTGCCGATCCACCACCGGCCCCATGGGCGCAACATTGGTTGTGCCGTCCAAGTTTATCGTGGTAACAATACCTTCCAGAATCATATTGGCCAATTAGAAAGTTACGGGCATGGTTGGAAGAGGGGTCGATTGTCGAGCGACATATTTATATTCATCGGACAGTGTAGGCACTTCGGCCGTAAATGACACACTCGCCCGGCGAAGAAAATTCGCCAGCAAAGCATATCCGCACTCGGTCAAAATGGATTCCGGGTGAAACTGAAGACCGACCACTGGCCACCTGCGGTGCCGAATCGCCATAACGGTACCATCACTGGTGCGTGCCGTAACTTCCAAGTCCTGAGGTAACGAATTTTCGTCGACAACTAACGAGTGGTAGCGGCCCACGGTAAACGGATTTGGAAGACCGTGAAATTCCGCGGTGCCATCATGTTCAATCAGCGACGTTCGCCCGTGCATAGGCAGATTGGCTCGCACTACGCGCCCTCCCAAACCAGCGGCGATCGCTTGATGACCGAGACAAACACCCAAAATTGGAAACTCGGAAGATAACTCGCGGACAATTTCCAGCGAGCAGCCAGCTTCGATCGGAGTACACGGACCAGGTGAGAGAACAATTGCATCCGGACGAAGAAGTCGCACCGCGGCAACATCCAGAGCATCGTTACGTAGCACCTGAGTATCGTTCCCCAATCGGCGAAAATACCGAGCCAGGTTGTGAACGAAACTGTCGTAGTTGTCGATCAGCAGAATCATCGGTAAGGCATAGAGGTCAAAGGATTAGTTGGAGCAGTTCTTTGGGCAGGCTGCGAAGTTTTCAACATTGGTCATGAGCAAGATCCAATACGAATCACGAAAGCACGAAAAGCGAAAACACTAATAAATATTAGTGAAACGATCCGCTTGATGACCAGGGTTGCGGCATTGAAGTTGAGGAGCGGGCCAACGTGGAGCTTTCGGATAAAATAGAATGCACGCGACTTCCATTGCCATTTGATACACCCTGCAATCCTCCCGTTTTGTTTCTTGTTTTCGTCTTTCGTGCTTTCGTGATTTGTATCTAGACCACTCTCCACCCGATGGTAACAGGGTCTGAGCTACACTTCGTGAGCCGCCGTGTGTCGGTACATGTTCCGGCAGTCAGGATCGAACAGGCCAACATGATTATAGGGTGCGATCGCCGTGCGGATGTGGGTGACGATGGAATCGATATCGCCAGGTGCAGTTTTATTCTTGGCCACCGCCTCGCGGACTTGATGAAATGCGGTATTCACAATCTTGCGGAAATGTGGGTCGTCTGCACAAAGGAACCATGGAGTTCCTGATTTCGCCTGGATCCGTTTCCGTTCGTAAGAAGTCGCCGCAGCAAAATAAAGCATCGAAAATGCGGCGAACAATGGAAAGCAATCAAAGCTCGCAAAACAGCCTGCCACCAGTTGATCGATCAACGCCAGTTCTGTGAACATCGCCTGCTCGTAGCTCTTCAAATCGACACCTAATGAGTCTCGTCCCCAGCTTCGTTCGATGATGGATGCAAACCGTTCGATTCCACATAGCGAATGTGCGATCCCGGAACTGTGCAATGGATCGATGAAGCCGGCCGTGTGCGGTAAGGCGGCCCAATCGTGTCCGGCGGCCGAAGATAGGCGGCGTTGCAGGCGACCACTGCGAAGGATCCGGCCAGGTGGTTCGACGATCTCCGTCGGGGCAAACATTTCCTCCAACGATGGGTATCGCCGGATCCATTCTCGCCACTCCTGTTCAGGTGTCGTTCCTTCCACACAAGGGTGGCGATTTCCGTCTAATACGAATCCAGCACTAGTGACGTCATTGTCGAATCGCAACACCCACATCCAGACTCCGTCGAGTACATGATGCTGAGCGGCATCATCACAGCAGAATGGATGATCGGCAACTTGATCGCCTCTATCCGATAACATGTCGTGCCAGTCGGATAAGGCACGCACGTGAGTGAAAACCGATCGCGAGTTTGTGAATAGTCGATGTGGTTCATTCTTAATACCTAGGTTCTTCGCTAAAACGCACCCTTCTCCGGTCGAGTCGACAACAAAGTCGGCGGAAATATGTTCTTCCTTTCCATCTTGCGACACGGTTAGGTCCCATCCGGACCCCTTCGATGATCGTTGCAACCGAGTCACCGCTGCACCCTCGAAGACTGGCACATTTAATGATCGGACTTCATTTACTAGAAATTCGTCCACATCGGCGCGCAACCAATGAGTATCACTGCGTTCGTTGTCTGAACTAGCCGCCACGAGTAGTTCGTTGCTGTGATCAGGCCGGGGTTTGAAATCCGCGCCAACCTCATGACGGAAGTAGGAAAAGCCGCGTTTGAGACCGCAGACAATATTGGGGTAGGCTCGCTTCCACGGACCATATTTAGTCAGAGGCGTCAAACGGGGAAGATCGTATTGGCGAGCCAAATCGCGCAGCACTAGATTCGCAGCTGGAGTCGAAGATTCGCCAATCGCGAACCGCGGATGGACGGCTCGATCAATCAGCAATACCCGACGGCCAATTCGATGCAGAATCATCGCCAGCAAGCTGCCAGCAAAACCCGATCCCAAGATGGCGATATCGGAATGCATAGGAGAGGTTAGAGGTTAGAGGGCAATGCAAAATGAGACATTAGGAATGCAAAATGCAAAAATGCAAATTGCAAAATGATTGAGGACGCCTTGCCCCAACACCATTTTTCATTTTTCACTTTGCATTTTTCACTTTGCATTCTCCCAATAGCCGTTGAACCTACGTGGCACGGCCCTCCTGAGTTCGAAAACCACAAAAACACTCACGTTTCGGCACGCATACCATGTCCCGACCCAAAAGCGAATACCATATCCTGTCCGTTCCCGAGAACCTCTCTTCCGCGTTGACAGTTCCGAAAACACGACGTATGGTATGGCATCTAGTTTAAGGACAGTTTAAATGGCTCGGCTTGCCCCTAATGCGTTTGGTATTTGCGACATTTCCAGCGTCGCGATTACTGGCGCGACCATTAGCGTACCCCAGGGGAGAGCTTAAGGCCTTCACTGCAGAATACAGTTGATACGGCCCTGAAAGCTCCCGCGGCTTTCAGGGCTTTTTTTGTTGGCTAACATGGCCTTTCGACCAAATGACAATTGTCGCTGGCAGTCGAGACCAGCGAAATTGCCGGGAAATGTTTAGTTTTCAAGGACTCCCATGCGTCCCATACAGATTTACGACACCACGCTTCGAGACGGCTCGCAAGGTGAAGGGATCAGCTTTTCGCTGAAAGACAAACTACAAATCACCCTGCGATTGGATGAGATAGGTGTCGATTACATTGAGGGAGGCTATCCCCTCTCCAATGAAAAAGACGCCGAATACTTCCGTCGAGTCCAGGAGCTACCGCTGACGCACGCTAAGATCTGTGCCTTTGGAATGACTCGTCGCAAAGGCATCAGCGCCGAGAACGACCCAGGGATGCGCGCGCTAGTCGACTCCCGCGCACCGGTATGCACAGTCGTTGGGAAAACGTGGGACTTTCATGTCACCGAAGTGTTGCGTGTTTCTTTGGAAGAGAACCTGGAGATGATTCGCGACAGCGTTCGTTTCTTATCGCTAGCCGCCCGCGAAGTGATCTACGATGCCGAACATTTTTTTGATGGTTGGAAGCATAATCACGATTACGCCGTGAAAACGATTCTGGCGGCCGCCGAAGCCGGAGCGAAATTGGTAGTACTCTGCGATACCAATGGCGGCAGTCTCCCCGAGGAAATTTCCCGGTACACTCGCGAGGCTTCCGAAGCGCTATCTCCATTCGGCGCGAAAGTGGGAATTCACTGCCACAACGACTGCGACTTGGCCGTTGCCAATTCATTGGCCTCGATTGACGTCGGCGCCGTGCATGTGCAAGGCACGATCAATGGTGTGGGCGAACGATGCGGTAACGTCGACTTGATCTCTGTGGTCGCGAATTTGGCCATCAAGAAGCAGGGCTATCAGGTCTTGGGCGGACGGACTTTGGAACACCTTACGGAGTTGTCTCGCTTTGTGTACGAAACGGCCAATCTGCACTTGCGGTCCAATCAACCATTCGTGGGTCAAAGTGCGTTTGCCCATAAAGGCGGAATGCATGTGCACGCCGTCGCTCGCGCTACCGAGTCCTATGAACACATCGATCCGCAGTTGGTCGGCAATGAACGACGCATTTTAGTCAGCGAACTTTCGGGGCGCTCCAACATTATCGCGCTCACGTCAAAGCACAATCTGCAGCAAGACAAAGGGTTGATGGAAAAAATCCTTAATGAGGTTGTGGGCTTGGAGAATCGCGGATACCAATTTGAAGCGGCCGAAGCTTCGTTCGAGTTGCTCGTTCAACGCTGCGCAGGTTCGTATCGCCCGCACTTCGAGCGTCAAAAATACCACGTGGAAGTCGAAGCGGCGGTGGATGCTGTGCCCGTCACGGAAGCAACAGTGAAGCTATTGGTCAACGGGCAAATGCGTCATGAAGTCGCGGAAGGTGATGGGCCCGTTAATGCCCTGGACGCGGCGCTCAGAAAAGCACTTAATGGTGCCTTCCCGAACCTTTCTGACATGCGCTTGGTCGATTACAAAGTGCGGGTCGTGAATTCCGAGGCCGGTACCGCGGCTCGCATTCGAGTAATTATCGAAAGTGCAGATCCCGGCAGCGTTTGGGGGACCGTTGGTGTCAGCGAGAATATTATCGAAGCCAGCTGGCTGGCGCTCGTCGACGCCGTAGAGTACAAGTTATGGAAAGACGAAGTGAAGTGAGATGACAAACGACGAACCCATCGCCGTCGAAGCGCTACCTAATCGGTTTGACCATCGACAGGCACGGTCGCGGATTTATTCTTTTTGGGAGGAGGGGGGATATTTCCATGCCGAACCGGAATCCGGGCGCGAACCCTTCTCGATCGTTATTCCGCCTCCTAATGTAACGGGCGCGTTACATCTCGGGCATGCGCTCAACAATACCCTACAAGACATTCTCATCCGCATGCGGCGGATGCAGGGGTACAACGCCCTTTGGATGCCGGGAACCGATCATGCCGGCATCGCCACGCAAGCGGTGGTTGAAAAACGCATCAAACAGGAAGAAGGAAAGACTCGCCACGATTTGGGTCGAGCTGCACTGGAAGCCCGCATCTGGGAATGGAAGAACCAGTACGAGGCGCGGATCTTGAGCCAATTAAAACAGATGGGTTGTAGCTGCGACTGGGAACGGACACGGTTCACGTTGGACGAAGTCTGTGCTCGAGCCGTGCGTCATACATTTTTCGATCTATTTCGCCAAGGAAAAATCTATCGTGGCACACGACTCGTAAACTGGGACACGTCTTTGCAGACCGCTGTTAGTGACGACGAAGTGTTCCACGAGACGGTGAAAGGTCATTTCTGGCACCTCCGATATCCGGTAATTGACCCGCAACCGAGCGAACCAACGCATGTGACCATCGCCACGACTCGACCCGAAACGATGCTGGGCGATACCGCCGTTGCGGTGCATCCGAACCCTGCCGAAGCGCTGACTCGTCTGGAAAATGAGCTGCGCCAGCGGCTACAGACAGCGCCTGCCAAAGAAAAAGACGGTCTCCAAGCACAGATCGACAATGTACAACGCCGTCGTGAGTCCATGCTCAAACAGTTGGAACAGTTCCGCGACATGGCCCTGGCCGGACGGAAACTCAGACTCCCGCTGATGGAACGCGAAATTCCTCTTGTAGTCGATACCTGGGCGAAGCCCGAGATGGGAAGTGGTTGCGTCAAGATCACTCCGGCTCACGACCCCAACGACTATGAAGTGGCGCTACGTCAAAAGCTGCCGATGATCAATATCCTCAATAATGATGGGACGCTCAACGCAAATGCCGGCAAGTATCATGGGTTAACTGCTCCGAAGGCCCGCCAGATGGTCGTGGCGGATCTCGAGGCCCTTAACCTCGTAAGTGAAGTCGAAGATCGTGAAATCGATTTGGCCCATTCGGACCGCAGTAAGACTCCGATCGAACCGTTCCTGGCGGATCAATGGTTTGTGAGCATGGGGGAATTGGCGCAGTCTGCTATTGATGCCGTAACTGATCGGCGCGTGCAGATCTTCCCAACTCGCTACACAGCTGGATATATCGACTGGTTATCGGAAAAACGCGATTGGCCGGTAAGTCGGCAGCTGTGGTGGGGGCATCGTATACCGATCTGGTACGCGCGCTGCCCGGAAACGGTGCTGCAGCGAGCATTTGACGGACGCGACGATGTAGCTTGGACCTGTGGAAAGGGGGATCAGGAATGGCAAGTCTGCGCGCTGACGGACATACCGGATAATGCCTTGGAGTCTGCCTGCCTAGCGGAAGGATTGCCCACTACGCGTCTGGTGCAAGATCCCGACGTGTTGGATACCTGGTTTAGTTCGGCACTCTGGCCGCACTCGACACTCGGTTGGCCGGAGGAGACTGCGGCCCTGAAATACTTCTACCCCACGAGTGTGCTGATTACGAGTCGCGACATCATCACCTTGTGGGTCGCTCGAATGGTGTTGACGGGACTCAATAACGTGGGCGATGTTCCGTTTCGCCACGTGTTCATCCATCCCAAGATTTTGGACGGATATGGCGAGACCATGTCAAAGTCAAAGGGCAATGGCGTGGACCCACTCGATATCATCGAGAAATTTGGACCGGATGCACTACGGTTCGGGCTGGCATATTTGTGTACGGAAACGCAGGATGTGCGGATGCCGGTACAGTTCGAATGTCCCCATTGCGAGGCAAATCTCGATCAGACTCGTGAAAACCGCCAGCTGCCACGAATACCGTGCCGCAAGTGCGGTAAAGAATTTGCCACTCAGTGGGCAGACAAACCCGAAGATCGGGCACTGCCCCGTGGCGCAGTCGTGAGCGAGCGATTCGAGGTGGCTCGCAATTTTACCACAAAGCTGTGGAATGCGGCGCGTTTCTGCTTGATGAATTTAACGGAGTACACAGCCTTTCCTCGTTCCAGCGAACCACTGGCTATGGAGGATCGCTGGCTGCTTAGCCGACTGGAAACCGTGACCTCGCAGGCATCAGCCGATTTGGAAAAGTATCATTTCGCTGACGCCTATCGCGCGCTATACGATTTTGCCTGGGACGACTTTTGCAGTTTCTACGTAGAGATGGTCCGCGGCCGTTTGCAGGATGCCCAGCAACGCCCGCTGGCCCAGCGGATTCTGGTCCATACACTCGACAAGCTACTGCGACTATTGC
>JANNPR010001254.1:0-7318 GCA_031400345.1 Planctomycetota bacterium
TATCTTATCTGTATCGGTCTATTTCACCGAGAGAAAGAATCTGCAAAATGTTGTGACCCAATTGAGAATTATTTGTCGCGATTTTAATTGAATACCAATCGTACTCGTACTCGTACTCGTACTCGTACTCGTCCTCTTTTACCCGGAAACCGAGTACGAGCAGGAAAAAATCATGATTCACCTTCTTTCAACGATGCCGTCTGTTCGCGCAAGTTAGAACTAACTTTTTGCATGTTTTTTGAATTCCGTGATGTCTTTCCGGATTAAGAGCGATTCTCACAAGTACGATCACAACCTCAACTTTCGGATCACAGTAACTTGACGACAACGCTTGATAAATCGGACACGCGCGTTAGACAAATGTTCGGCGAGATTGCGCCTCGGTACGATTTGATGAATCATCTGCTGTCGCTGAATGTGGACCGCTATTGGCGTTGGCGGACCGTTCGAATTGCCGGGCCTATCGGGACGTCGCCGATACTTGATATTTGCACCGGAACAGGGGACCTGGCACTAGCTTACTACCGTAAGGGGGGAGGAAAAGTGCCGGTTATTGCCGCCGACTTCTGTCCGCAAATGCTGGCCGTGGGCGAGCGCAAAAAGTCGCAAGCCGGAATTAAGGGCGGTCTGACGTTCGTCGAGGCAGATGCTCAGCAGTTGCCTTTCGAGGGCAATCATTTTCAGATTGTTTCCGTCGCATTTGGGTTGCGAAATGTGGCCGATACGGACCGAGGTCTGCGCGAAATGACTCGCGTCTGTCAGGTAGACGGACGAGTGGTTGTCCTAGAATTTTCGATGCCGCAACGTCAACCACTGAAATCCGTTTATGGCTGGTATTTTCGCAATGTATTGCCGCGAATAGGTCAGTGGTTCGCTCGTAATCGACACGATGCCTATAACTACCTTCCTCAGAGCGTTAGCGATTTCCCCTCCGGCGACGCTTTGGCCGTCCGAATGCGTGAAGCTGGATTACGCGATGTTTCGTATTGGCCCCTGACGTTTGGCGTTGCCACACTTTACGTCGGTGTAAAGTGATTAGCCCCGAGCACTTGTTTGAATTTGCAGTCCGTTGGATTTTGTCGCTATGAGGCATCCCATCGTCGTCGCGATAACTGGAGCAAGCGGGGCTGTTTATGCAGTTCGACTATTGGAGATGCTCATCAAGTTCGGCCATGAAATCCACTTGACCATCAGCGATTCTGGACGGGCCGTCTGTTTGCAAGAACTGGGTGTCAATCTCGATCTGGCCGCATTCCGTCTCGAAACCCTGCTTCCCTATTTGGCCGAGCAACCAAGTTCGAAATCGCTGGTTCGATATTTTGATTACCGCAATTTTATGGCACCGATGGCAAGTGGATCCTTTCGCACTGCGGGGATGGTAATTTGTCCCTGCTCTGGAACCACACTTCACGCCGTCGCCTGGGGCGCCAGCAATAACCTCATTCAGCGAGCCGCTGACGTGCATCTCAAAGAGCACCGAAAACTCATTTTAGTTCCCCGCGAGACCCCTGTTGCGTTGACCCACATTGAGAATATGCGGCGGGCTTGCGAAGCCGGTGCGGTGATCTTGCCGGCGTCACCCGGCTGGTATCACGGCGTACATCAAGTCCAAGATCTGGTCGACTTCGTGGTCAGTCGAATACTCGATCAGTTGCAGATCGACCATTCGTTGATGAAGCGATGGGGAGAGTAGGAAGTGGTCAGTGGTCAGTGGTCAGCGAAAAACTGAAATATCGCAGGGGAAAAAACAATGATCTGGTGGCACACTGAAAACGGACGACTTATCTCTTACTATTCATCGACAGCCGCAGGGTTCCGTATAGCGTTTCGCCACCCCGGACGATGAAGAACTTGACGGGCTGGTTGGCCGGCACATCGTCGCTGCCAATGATGTACGCCACGTTTTCCAGCGACACGGTTTCCCACTTGTGAATACCGACGAGGATGTCGCCAGGGCGAATGCCTTGTTTGGCAGCCGGACCATCCGGGCGAATTGATGCAACTTTCAGCCCACCGTGATAGCGGCTCGTGATCTGGCGAAACGCTCCGCTTGGTACCGTTTCCAATCGCATTCCCAAAACTTCCCATGCTCGCACGTTAACGTTTGGTTGCTTCTGTTCGGGCAGCTCCACCAATTTCATTGAGAACTGCAAAATTTGATCGCCCCGTAACGCCGACACGTTAACCGCGTCACCAGCGTGATGGCCCAGCACATGGCGTTCAAAATCGAGTGTTCGAGATACGGGTTGCTGGTCCACTTTGGTAATCACGTCGCCGCTCCGCAATCCGGCAACCTCGGCAGGACTATCCTTTTGTACGGACGTCAGCAAGAAGCGTGGCGTGTCATCAATTCGTTCGGTCTTTCCAACGACTCCGTGGGCCAAATGATCAACTCGCTCGGCGCTCATGAGGTTGGCGGCAACGTCCATCGCTTCGTCGATCGGTATGGCAAAACCAATTCCTTGTGCGCCGACTCGAACCGCCACATTAATGGCAATCACATCGCCGTCGACATTCATTAACGGGCCACCGGAATTACCTGGGTTAATGCTGGCATCCGTTTGGATTAAGTCGTGGTATTTTTGATTATCACTGACTTGCACGCTCCGATGGAGTGCGCTGATGATTCCCTGTGTGGCTGTGTGCTGATAGCCGTAGGCGTTACCTACCGCCACAACCGATTCGCCAACCATGAGATCGTTCGAGGTACCAACGCGTATTACCGGCAACGGCTCGTTAACTTCGATCTTGATGACTGCCAGGTCGGTTTTGGTGTCATGCCCAATCACTCGACCGATAACCGTATGGTCGTCGACCAGGGTGACTTGGATATTTGCGACACCGTCGACTACATGAAAATTCGTAAGGATATAGCCACGTTCGTCAATTACGACGCCAGTGCCCATTCCGTTCACTTCTCGTTCGGCGCCCGAAGTGGCGTCGTTTTGACCACTTCGCAGCGTCTTACGACCATGGATGTTCACGATCGACGGAGCGGCTTCTTGAATGGCACGGGCGATGGGCGTGCGGCGCAATTCAGACGCGACCGATGAATGTGAAAGAGCAGCCACAAGGCCACTCACCACAAACGCCCAGCAACCGAGATGCCACCACAGCAGCCGATGGCGGAAAACGATGAAGGACATGCAGCTCTCGTCAGTGTCTGGGTCGTTCGGGATTCAAACACGTTGTCGCAGTCACACAAAGGAGCACCGAGATTCAACATCGGCGCCGCTGACTAGATGCCTTCAAACTTGGCCGCTTAAGCAGGAAATCTCTCCTATTTTGACATTACGTTTCGAAAAAGTTTCCTCAAGAACTGACGAGTTAACGCCATTGCATTGAAACGACCAGGCAATCTATGCAATGTGCGTAATCTAGCTGTACTAAGGGAATTCAATTCCACTCGTTCGACGCATGCACCGATCTAACCTGGTAGTCTGCGCTTGGAAAAAGCTGGCTGGACTTGTGGGCCAACCTGGCCTCTTTGAATGTAACCCTCCACGTTGGGCGACCGCTCAATGAAATCCTCTGAGTTCAATCGGACATCCAGTTGGCCCTATATGGGCATAACCATTTGCCTGTTTGTCCTCGTGGCTCTCGCGGTAAGAGTGTGGCGTTCACCTCACTCATCGAGTTTTTGGCTTAGCGAGACGTATGCCACGCGGACGGTAAACAAAGACGTCGCCAAATATGGAACCGCCCAACGCAGGGAACAACGTTCCAACGCGGGAGTTCGGTTGTACGACCTGGCGGATTTGAGTAGTTACCCGGTTCCGCCAAGTCCGGCTACTTTGCGTCCAGCCGTGACGAAACATGTCGCGGCGGAGTTGCCGTCAACTGAGACCCGCCCGTTTACGGCAGAGTTCGCCCCCAAGTTTGCTGACGCACCCCAAATTGAGACCGAGATCGAGGCGACGCTGACTCCTATTCGGCTGCCCCCGCTCCCAAGGGCGAGTGAAGCAACTTCGCCGGTTGACCCAGCTAGCAGCGGTGAATCTATTAACGTAGTCGTGGATGCACCCACCCTAACGGAGCCGGACGTCGCTTTGCCGCAGAGCAACCTTTCAGAACCGCCAGTTACTGCGCCCAATATTTGGCCCGTACCGCGAGCTCTGATGGATCGACTAACTGAATTTGCGACGAATGGTTCCGACCACCCACTGCGCGAATGGGCGGCCGCAGTGGAGCTTCAGATCGCAACCTTAGTGTCCGCTGAATCGTTAGACGCCGCGGAGGCGACTGCGGCAATCGCCAGATTGGAGCAGTTACATCAGGAGTGTCTCGCAATCGCATCCAAAGAGTCTTTGGCGAAAGGTTCTCAGTTAAAAGCGATTCAGGACATGCGCGCCACCATGCTGCGTACGGCACACGCATTGAAACGTCGCCTGGCGATCTGGAAACAACTGAATGGGACTGCAGCCAAACCGATCTATGCTTCGATTGAGACGCGGTCCGACTCTGACGTGTCAAAGCACATACGAGCCGTGGAACAATGTTTGTCCGAGTTGCATAACGACGATGAGTGGCGCCGTTATTTGTTACTGCATGAGCTACGTTGCACGTTAACGTCTCAAGCTCCCCAAGCCGCTCACGAACGCGCTTGCCTGGCTCGTCGAATACTCGCTCGGATTTCCGCACCTCACTTGAACGACAAGCAACGTGCCGTATTGACTGAAAAGCCGTTTCAAGAGTTGCAAGACGTCTTACGTCAGTGTGCATCGGAGCCCGTCGACTACGTGGCGCTCCTGGAACACATCGAGAAATATGAAGTCGAGCCAAATGCATGCAGTGCGATAAAGGTTGCAGAGTCGTATCAGGCGCTACGCTGGTCACCGGACGCCGACTTGAAGAAGTTGGGAGACGAGATTGACGCTCAATTTCGCAACGCAAATGTTCGAGTGGCAGTGACGTCAACCTTATTGAACCGGCTGCTGCCGGCACCGGACGTCTTGGACGCACAGGTGGACGACAACATTTTGGGTGCTCGCATCCGCGGAATGAGCCGTACGTACTCACAGCTTCGGGTGGTGTTGATACCCGATCGATTTCAGTGGCGACTTGATCTCGAGGCCAATGGCGAAGTCGCCTCCGAAACGACCGCCAGTAAGGGTCCGGCGAAGTTCTTCTCTGAAGGAATTTCGAATTATTTCGCTCGTAAAAATTTATCCGTCGGCCGTGGCGGGGTACGCACACGCGGCGCGGAGACAAATGCCGCAATGGAAAACGAACTGAAGGGTGTCGAGACCGATTTCGACTGGATGCCATTGTTTGGCCACTTCGCTCGATCCATTGCCATCCAACAACACCATCAAAGCTATCCGACCGCACAGAGAATTGCAGAGAACCAGGTCGCCAGTCGGGCGAGCCAAGTATTCGACCAAGAGGTGCAAAATCGTTTGCAGCAAGTGGAAATCGACTTCGAAAAGAAACTGCTAACGCCGTTGCGAGAATTGAATCTCAAGCCTACGGCGGTAGAGATGGAAACGACTAGCGATCGCTTGATTGTCCGTTATCGCCTGGCGGGGGATCGCCAGGTTGGAAGCAATACGCCGCGCCCGCAGGCGCCTTCGGATAGTCTATTAAGTGTACAACTCCATGAGTCGGCACTAAACAATACGCTTGAAAGCCTCAATATCGCCGGTCGTCGAGCCGATCTTCGCGCATTTGCCAGCGAATTAAGCCGCACGTTCGACAAAAAGATATCTCCTGCTTTTATCGAAGACGTGCCCGAAAATGTAACTATTCAATTCGCTGAAGAGGATCCGATTCGGGTTCGATGTGAAAACGGCCGGATAACATTAACCTTAAAAGTCGCTGAACTGGAGAGTGCTGAGGGGTCGGTATGGCGAAATTTCGAGGTATTGGTCCACTACAAGCCGGCGCCGGTCGGACTTCAGGCCAATTTGATCCGAGACGGCATTATCGAAGTAGCTGGCGAAAAACTGGGTGCTCGAGGACGACTCCCCTTGAGGCTCATTTTTAGCAAGATTTTCGCTCAGGGTCGCTCGCTTAACGTGATTCCTGGAAAACTCGCGATCAACCCGATGATGAAGGACCTGCAGGTCAACCAGTTCGTCATCTCCGATGGATGGGTTGGAGTCGCGGTAGGTCCTGATCGAAAGAATCCAACTGCTCAAGTTGCAGTGACGCAAAGGTTCACTCCGCCTGTCCAAGCGGCCGCTCCGCGTTACAGTCAACCGGTTCATTCTGCAGCCCAGCCCAATCGGATTCGCCGCCGGTAAGATTGGGCTGGAGATTTACCCGAGCCGTGAAGAATCCGGTTACAGTGGCCAGGGATCTCTATCCGAGTACGAGTCGTGTCCTTGCCAGAGCAAGATCGGCGCTGTAAAAGGCCGGACATGCGCCAATACCTGGATCTCTTGCGACACGTGCTAGATTATGGAACACCCAAGTCGGATCGCACCGGTACGGGCACTCTCAGCGTGTTTGGCCATCAAGCGCGATACGATTTGTCGAGCGGTTTTCCGCTCCTGACGACAAAAAAACTTCACCTGAAATCGATTGTGCACGAGCTGCTATGGTTCTTGCGCGGTGAAACCAACATTCGTTACCTGAAGGAAAATGGCGTTACCATCTGGGATGAGTGGGCCGACGAAAAAGGCGAACTAGGCCCCGTGTATGGCAGCCAATGGCGTTCCTGGCCCACAGCCGACGGGAAGGTGATCGATCAGATTTCCGAAGTGATCGAGCGTATCCAAAAAGATCCTGATTCCCGGCGCCTCATTGTCAGCGCCTGGAATGTGGGCGAATTAGCCAACATGGCACTTCCGCCTTGCCACTTATTATTTCAGTTCTACGTCGCAAACGGACGCCTATCTTGTCAGATGTATCAACGCAGCGCTGACGTTTTCTTAGGGGTTCCATTTAACATCGCCTCCTACGCTTTACTGACCATGATGGTGGCTCAAGTAACCGGTTTGCAGCCTGGGGAGTTTGTTCACACTTTGGGGGACGCCCATCTTTATAAAAATCATTTGGACCAAGCACATCTGCAATTGCAAAGAGAGCTGAGGGCACCTCCGAAGTTGCAATTGAATTCAAGCGTAAAGACAATCTTTGACTTTCGCTTCGAAGATTTCCGTCTGCACGACTATCAACCGCATCCGCATATACCGGCCCCGGTGGCCGTATGAAAATTTCTCTGCTGGTTGCCATGTCCGACGATCGAGTCATAGGACACAACGGCCGCCTACCTTGGCAATTGTCCGCCGATCTGCGGCGTTTCAAACGACTGACGATGGGGCATCACCTGATCATGGGGCGACGAACATTTAACTCCATCGGCAAGCCGCTA
>JANNPR010001258.1:0-1417 GCA_031400345.1 Planctomycetota bacterium
GTAACCGAATCTTGGGGTTACCAAGTGCGCTCCGATGCTTAATTTGGCGTTGTCCACGGCGTCCTCCAGTTGCGTCCTTCTTGAGGAGTGAGTCGTGGCAATGAGGGGCGCAGGTTCTTATTGTTTCGCTTCAAGCGCCGACTGAAGAATTACGATAGTTTTACGCCTTCCCAGTGTGGCCACACGGCCTGGGTTCGCGCTTCAAATTCACTTAGATTGAACCAACGCGCGCTTCCCGGCGACTTACTGGGCGTACACATTCTCCTCCCTGTTTTGGCGAAGCCTTCGTGACTTCGCCATTTTCTTTGCCTGCGCCACGGATGGGCTCGTGGCACTACGGGATTCACCATTCGAGGAGATCGGTTGCGCCGGAGAACACAAGCATTCCCGCCTTCTGCGTATGGCGTCGCAGAGAAATCTTCCAGGTACCATGGTTCAAAGCCAATGCTAGGCCAGGGAAAAGCTCATGCTGGCCAATCATCGTCCGGCCGGCGCGCCTCCATCCCGAGTGGTCCTGGCGCGCGCTTTGCACCCCCCAGCGACGGCACAAAACTAGACCGTGCAAGCCACCCGCCGGCCGGTACGGATTTGCCCGGGTGCAGGAGGCTGGCGCCCTTCGGCGGTTTGTCGGCCGGACGATAGGCATGGACATCGCCCGTTACCTTTAGCTTGATCTTCTCCTCGCTGCTAACCTGTCGCGTATCCTCGCCTGCTTCCAATCTCGGGATGGTGCTTCGCGTGATCTTTTTCGGATTCGGATGGACGTTCTGTTCGACGACGACGACACCGCCGTTCTTGAGGACTTCGATTACGATCGCGGTGTGATGGGGACGGGTTAGCGTGCGACCGGTAGCCTCATACCACTTGCCGTTCGCGTATTTCCAGGTGGCAATGTCGACTACGTGCTTACGGAACTGCAGGATGTCCCCGGGCTGGATGGATTCGAGAAGGATCCCGTCGCCCCAGTCGTAGTCGGCAGTTGCCGTAACTGGGACATCGCCATCGGCGGCCGTCTGGGCGCCCAGACCCCTGAGCAGCTTGTCCACTAGCGCAAAGCAATCAAGGCCGAACTTGCTGGTCAGCGCATCGCCACCTACCAATTTCTCAGCGGCCGCCTTCAGCTTGGCGTTCAGATCTTCTTCACTCATATGCGAATCTCCTGTGCTTGACCCATTGATCGGGACCAGAATAACGACTCCAGTCGGCATGCTGGGCTGCTGGCGATGCTCGCGGATCGGCTGCGGACGCGATGATTGTAGTGGACCCCGGAATCAAGACAGCAGTTTAAGTTGAGCGCCGTCATGAAGAACGAGAAGAGATGAGCGAAGGCAAGAAGCGAAAAGTTCACACGCTTGAGATTAGGCCGAGGGTGGGATTGGAGGCATTGAGAGGGGCGACGACGATCCGTGAGGCGGAC
>JANNPR010001289.1:0-9789 GCA_031400345.1 Planctomycetota bacterium
TCTTCGTCGGGGGAACTCGAACCGACGAAGGCGAAGACGTCGCCTGGGATACGATTCGCATTAAACTTCAGGAAACAATTGACAAGGAAGATAAGCAGAATCCGCTAAGCGATGATGAGCTCGTGATGGAGTTGAAGAAGCAAGGCCTAAACGTCGCGCGTCGCACCATCACCAAATCTCGACAGAAAATGGATATCCCCAGCTCACGGCAGCGGAGAGATTGGAGCAAATAAGCTCCGTGCCGCTCATACGAGCGCAGCGAGGGAGTGTGCCACTGGCCTCACTTTTCTGGTGTGCTATCTGCTTCACCCGTGTGCGCCTTCATCCCGGCGCGCCGTCGCCCAACTTTTTCAAAATCATGCTGGGGAAGTCGCGTAATGCTTCCCCGTCGGCGCGTATCCAGAATCGACGCGCGGTTTCGGACTCTATCTCAATGCGAACCTCGATGCGGTCGCTCGGTAACGCGTCCATAACTCGATCCGCCCACTCCACGAATGTTAACGCAGATGACCACAAGTATTCCTCTGCTCCAATCGAGTTGAACTCGGACGAGTCCCGCAATCGGTACGCGTCGAAGTGATAGATTGTTCGCCTGCCAATGTATTCGTGGCACAATACGAAAGTCGGGCTGACGGCCTGCTCTCGCGGAATTCCGCATGCGGCGGCTACGGCCTGCACAAGTCGGGTCTTGCCGGCTCCCAGGGTCCCAATCAACGAAATCACTGTCCCATCCGGTAAACAACTGGCCAATGCACGGCCTAGTCGTTCCGTTTGCTCTTCACTATCAGCGAGAAAGCAGACCTCATTCATGGATCGGAATCACGAATAAAACGTGTGCTGGTAGCCGGTGGGCAGTAGCGGGAGCCGTTGACCCGAGTTATCCATCCACCACAACCCAGGCTCACGAATGACCCGTCCGATACGAGTTACAGCCACTCCCAATGGCTGTTCCGTCAATAAACGCTGAGCTTCTTGTGGGGGCATGGTCAAGATGAGTTCAAAATCCTCGCCGTCGCTTAACGCATGATCTAAAGGGGAGCGAACGCTGGATGCGGCACACTGTCGTGCGGCGGAAGAGATTGGAATACAACTCTGTTCCACAATCGCCCCACAGTTGCTTGCCTGAATAATGTTTGAAAGGTCCAACGATAAACCATCGCTGACATCAGTCGCGGCGTGCACCTGATAATGATCCCTAAGGATCTGGGCCTCTTTGACTCTTGGCTCGAAGTCCAAGTGTCTTCCCAGAATGCTACCACCGAATTCGCCCGTTACCAAAATAATGTCATCCGGTCGAGCGTCGCTTCGCAACCAACCGAATGGATTTATACGTTCGCCGAGCACCGTCACATTAATGACGAGCGGCCCATCCCAGCTATTCGTATCTCCGCCGGCGATCGCCAGTCCATATCTCTGCGCGATCGGAAACATTCCCCGATAAAGCCCGTGTGCCAGTTGCTCACCGCCTTGCTTGGGAAGTGCCAGCGAAACGAAGGCTGCGATGGGCGTGGCTGCCATGGCCGCTAGATCGCTGAGGTTAACAGCCAAAGCCTTGCGCCCAGCCCGTTCCGGCGAACATTCATGGAGCCGAAAATCGACTCCATCCATCAACATGTCCGTGGTGACAATCAGGCGATGTCCTGATCCCTTGAGGATCGCAGCATCATCGCCGATGCCGACTTCCACAGCGGGATGGCTTGGGACATGCGACTTGATCCAAGCAACTAAATCGCGTTCCATTCACTTCTCTTGAACCCAGACATTGCGAAAAGCAACAGGGTTGCCGTGCTCCTGCAGGAATAAGCCTTCCGGACTGGGTCCTTCTGGAAGACGGCCGGGCGTTCCTTTGGTGAGTTCCAAATTGTCATGGATAACCACACCGTTATGTCGGATCGTAACTCGCGCATTGGTCGTTTTATTGGCGTTGGCGTCGTATTTGGCGGCTTTGAAATCGATGTCGTAGGTTTGCCAAGAAAGGGGTGGGAAGCACATGTTGACGAGTGGTTTGGAAATGGAATAGATACCCCCGCATTCATTGTTCTCACCCTCTAACCCAAACGAATCTAAGACCTGCAATTCGTATCGGCTCTGAATGTAAACACCGCTGTTGCCGCGTGCCTGACCTTTGGCGGCTGGCATAAATGGAGTTCGGAACTCGATGTGGAATGAATGGTCGCCGAACTTTTTCTTGCTGACACAATTCGTGGCGCCTAGGAGATTCTCTTCGACGATCGTTCCATTTTCGAAATGATCGGCGGACTTCCCATTAAAAAGCACTTTGGCACCGGCCGGCGGCGGCGCGCCCAATGTCGTGCTCTTTCGCTCGATCTTAGGCAGATCGCACAGTTTTTTTCCCGATTGGTCCGTGACCGTTAGGACGCCCTTCTGAACTTTGGCATTCCATTCATCTCCCGAAAACACGATCGCTCCGTCTTTTAGCTCGCTTGTTGATTTGTAAGTTTTTTCTCCGCGTTCCCATCCGTCACCGGGCAGACCGCCTTCGTAGCCGATTCCCATGAACTTGCCGTTACCGAGCGCAACGACCTGAGCCCCCCAACGCTTCTCTCCCTCGTCGGTTTTCAGTGTTCCGGAGTATTCGCCCTGCAGGTCGAATTCAGGTCCTGCCTCACGCGCATTCGTATAGGCCGATTTAGTGTCAGCGGCTAATCCTTGCGTAGCCTCTGCCAATAAGAGAACGGCTAAACAACACATCAGGGATCTGCAATACATATGTTTTCCTTTAGGTTTGTTCTTAAGTTTATTACGGCGCAGAGAATTACCAGCAGGACAAGGAAAGACATTGTGGCCCGACAATCTGCCTTAGACAAGTAATGTTCAGGGTTCGGGCGGGCGCGAGTCGGGATTTGGGTGGAGTGAATGCTCGTTTATCCCCGAGCCGCAGGCGACGGTTTCGCCGACGCATGAGCACCAGCGCGGGACGAAGCCACCACACACGCTCCGCACTCCGCCGTCGCCTGCGGATCGGGGTTAAACGACCCGAACCCCGAACCCCCAATCCACTTTGTTATGGTTGCCATCTACAATGTCAGGCCTATCCGGACAGTGGCCCACCTGTAAGAGAACCCCTCATGCTTGTTCATCTTCGCTTTCCTCGGCTTTTTTTGACCCTGCTGGTTCTAGTCTTTAATGCCGCTAACCGCAGTTCGGCCGAGGAACCAGCGGATTCGCCGGAACGTGACTACAGCCAGGAATTGCCTCGCATTCCGCCAACTCCTCCCCAGAGTGCCATCTCGACTTTCCAGGTGGCACCTGGCTTCCGTCTTGAGCAGGTCGCGGCGGAGCCTTTGGTGGCGGATCCCGTTGCCATCGCGTTCGACGAAAACGGACGAGCATATGTCGTGGAAATGCTGGACTATTCAGAAAACGACAAAGACCATCTGGGCCAAGTGAGATTGTTGGAAGACACGAACGGCGACGGCCGCTTCGACAAGAGCACGATTTTCGTGGATGGTTTATCGTGGCCGACTGCGGTCGTCTGTCACGCTGGAGGCGTTTTGGTCGGTGCGGCGCCGCACTTGTTTTTTTTCAAGGATACCGACGGCGACGGCAAAGCGGATATTCGGCAGAACGTGTTCACTGGCTTTCAACGCAATAACGTGCAGGGGTTGCTGAATTCGTTTCACTGGGGATTGGACAATCGAGTCCACATCGCCTGCAGCAGCAACGGCGCGGAAATCATGCGATTGGTGGAGCAGCTGGATGGTGTGTCAGGTGTCATCGCTTCGCCACTGCCTACGACGCCGCTGGTTTTGCGAGGTCGTGATGTCGCATTCGACCCACGCACCTTGCAGTTGCTCGCCACAAGCGGCGGTGCACAACACGGCATGTCTTTCAATGAGTGGGGGGATAAGTTTGTTTGCTCCAATAGCGACCATATACAACTTGTGATGTACCAAGATCGATACATCGCAAGGAATCCTTACTTAGTAGCGCCCGCGCCGCGAGTCAGCATTGCCGCGGACGGTCCCCAGGCTGACGTATTTCGGCGCAGCCCTGTGGAACCTTGGCGGATCGTGAGAACGCGCCTGCGACTCAAGGGAGTCGTACCCGGCCCAGTTGAAGGAGGTGGGCGAGCGTCAGGATACTTTACCAGCGCAACAGGCGTAACCATTTTCACTGGAAACGCTTGGCGTCGAGGTGAGTTTGGCCTGGCGTTCATGGGCGACGTTGGCAGTAACATCATCCATCGAAAGCAACTCGAGCCTGACGGGCTGGGTCTGATTGCGCGGCGCATTGACGATAAACAAGAGTTCGTAGCGTCCACGGACATTTGGTTCCGGCCCGTTCAATTCGCCAACGCGCCCGACGGTACCCTTTATGTTTTGGATATGTATCGTGAAGTCATCGAACATCCGGCGAGTTTGCCTCCCGCTATCAAAAAACACTTGGATTTAACTAGCGGCCGAGACCGTGGCCGAATTTATCGCGTTGTACCTGAGGGTTTCCAGCAGCCTAAATTACCGCAACTTGGATCCGCTACCACCCTCGAACTTGTCGCCGGCTTGGCGCACACAAATGGCTGGCATCGCGAAACGGCTTTGCGGTTGCTGTGGGAACGACAGGATCGAAGTGCAATCCTTGGCCTCGTTCGGTTGACTTCTGAAACCGAATTGCCCGAGGGCCGGATTCATGCGTTATGTGCACTCGATGGCCAGAATGCCCTCTCGCCTGAAGTGCTTCTACGCGCTTTAAACGATCGCCATGAACGAGTCCGTGAACATGCCGTCCGTTTGTCCGAAAAGTTGGCGGCCGAATCACCGGAACTGCGCCAAAAGTTGCTAACGATGGGGGCCGACGAATCGCTGAGAGTTCGCTATCAGTTGGCGTTTTCACTGGGCGAGCTCTCCGATGTGCGCCGAGTCGCGACGTTAGCTACAATTGCTAAACGAGATGACCAAAACCTCTTTATTAAAACAGCTGTGTTGAGTTCGGTCGCGGAAAGCGCAGGGGATCTCATGCGATTCCTAGCAGAGGACGCCAAGTTCCTTAGTTCCGACGCCGGTCGTGATTGGCTAAGTGTTTTGGCAACTCAGATCGGCAAGCAGCAGCGAACCGAAGATGTCGCTGTGCTGTTATCGGTCTTGCACACCACCAAGGATTCACCCAAAGCACTGCAGGCGATCGTTCAGGGCTTAGCTGCTAAACCAAGTAGCGACCTGGAGCAGCAAGTCGCGGCGGCAACGGGTGGTCGGGCAGAACAGGTCATGGCGGAGTTAATTTCCAAAGCAGCGAAGACCGCTGGAGACGTGCGTGCCATACCTGCAAACCGCATTCATGCGATACACCAGCTTCGGCTCGGGCGATTTGATGAACGCGAGCAACTATTCACTGGCCTGTTAGAACCCACTCAACCATCAGAAGTACAAACCGCTACCCTGGCCACCCTCGCATCCTTTACCGACCCCAAAGTTGGCGCGTTGATCATTCGTCAATGGTCGAGCCTTAGTCCCCGTATTCGCACCGTGGCAAGCGATGTCATGTTTTCGCGGTCTACGTGGCTGCAACAGTTATTGGATGTCTTGGTCGATGGCACGATTGCGTCTGGAGACATTGAACCGGGTAGGCTCACGTTGCTGGCCCAACATCGTGACGACGGAATTCGCAAACAGGCCGCCCAATTGCTCGGTCGGAATACCACGAACGACCGTCTGGAAGTCTTCGAGTCCTATCGTGACACGCTCACCATGAAAGGGGACATCCCTCGAGGAAAAGAAGTTTTCAAAAAGGTGTGCGCGGCCTGCCATCAGCTGGAAAAGGTTGGTTTTCCGTTGGGTCCGAACCTGGCTGCCATGAAGAACCGTGGTGCGGAAGCGGTTTTGACCAACGTCATCATGCCGAATCGAGAAGTGAATCCGCAGTACTTGAATTACATCGTCACCACCGAAGATGGGCGAACCTTGAGCGGAATGATCGTTGCCGAAACGGCCACCAGCCTTACCTTGAAACGAGCCGAGAATGTCGCCGATGAAGTGCTGCGCGTCGACATTGAGGAACTACGTAGCACTGGCGTATCGCTCATGCCTGAAGGAATGGAAAAGCAGATCGATAAACAAGCGATGGCGGATGTGATTGAATATTTGAAGAGCTTGGACTGAGTTTCTACCTAAATCCTCCGCTGGCCTGGAATAATAACAGCGCGTGCCGAACAACGGCAACATTGTGTACTCGCAATATTTGCACACCTTGACGAGCCAAAGATAGGGCAACACCAATCGTGCCTGCCGTCGTATCGGCGTCCTGGTTGCCGATTACTTTTCCGATAAATCCTTTCCTCGAGTGCCCCACCAGTAGTGGACAACCAAGCTCGTGAAACCGGTGACACCCCGCTAACAGCGTAATGTTGTGCTCATGAGTTTTGCCGAATCCGATTCCAGGATCCAAACAGATACGTGTCGCGTCGACGCCGCCATCGATCAGAGCGTCGCGACGGCGTTGCAAGTAATCGTAAATATCGCCAACGACGTCAACATAGGTCGGGTTATTCTGCATGGTTTGCGGCGTACCTTGCTTGTGCATCGCACATACGCCGACAAGCGAACGTGCAGCGATGCTTAGCATCTGTTTGTCGCCTTCCAATCCCGAAACGTCGTTGATGATCTCCGCCCCCGCTTGCACGGCTTCTTGGGCAACAATTGCCTTGGAAGTATCAATGGAAATGGGAACGGTTATGCGATTGGCGAGTTGCTCCAAGACCGGAATGACTCGCCTCAGTTCTTCGTCGGCGGATACGGAGGCGGCGTAGGGTCGCGTGCTCTCTCCTCCTATATCCAGAATGTCTGCGCCTTCCTCGATCAACTTTAGGGAATGAGCTAAGGCGGCCTGGATATCGAAAAACCTTCCACCGTCAGAGAAACTGTCCGGAGTCACGTTGACGATTCCCATTAATAATGGCAGCGAACCGAATTCCAGTGTTCGCGCCCGCAACTGCCAGCTGGTTGAGCGGTTTTGTGCGGGCCGGTTTGGATGGTCAGCGCTTCTCATTGAATCGACTCGGCAATGGGGCGGCCAACGATTTCCTCGATTAGCTTGCGAGGAGCTCCGATGTCAAGGACGTGAACTTGGCCAAGATATTGCCGGGCCGCATCACTGCGGAAACCTATTTTTGGCGCTACAAATGTACAAGTATGATCCGCTCGAAAAGTCGGATCGCTAACACGTCCGGTGTCGCAATCCAGTCCACTTGGCAAATCGACTGCGAGTCGCTTTGCGGGACAGGAATTGAGGACACCGATTATGCCTGGCAGAGGAGGACGAAGCTCCCCTTCAAATCCGGTGCCAAGCAGCGCATCGACCACCCAAGCCGCGCCGGTCAAATGTAACGCCAATGAATGCTTTAAATCTATGCCGTCGCAAGCAACAATGGGAACATCGGTCTTCGAAAGCACGCGGTAATTTAAGCCGGCGTCTCCCCGCAAGGTATGAGGCTCGCTCCAAAGCAATACTTTGACGCGATGGCCGCGTAGATCCAAATGCCGGGCCATAACAAATCCATCACCTGCATTATTTCCTTTGCCGCAACAAATCACGACCGGGCCGCGAATTCCCAAGCTGCACATAACATCTACGCAGCCCCGTCCAGCATTCTCCATTAACAACGCACCAGGAATCTCGTATTCGTCGAACGCTCTCTCGTCGATCTTGCGTGCTTGCACGCGGGTAATGTACGTTGGTGTCATAATCATACGATCTATCCAACTTTATTGGCCATCTTACCGATTGGTCCGATCGCCGCGAGGGGTACTACGATGCCGATCTACGAGTACGCGTGCCGCAATTGTCGCGGAGAGTTCGAGCTGTTGGTTCGAACGAGTGAGGAGCCCACGTGTCCTATTTGCCGCAGTCATCATTTACATAAGCACTTGAGCGTGCCGGCAGCCCATACCGCCGGTACTCGTGAACTACCAATCTGCCCACCTAGCGGCAGTTGTGGTCGACCTCAATGCGGTACGGGTGGCTGCGCGTTGGAGTAAAAACTTGTTCACCGTTCGAGTTCTGGTAGCGTGTAGAAAGATGTCAGAAGCCCGGTCGAAATTCCAATCAGAATTCCGAGCCGCACCCCGCCCTTCGCTTTGACTCAGAGACGTGCCAACCTCTTAGGCCCACCTTCTGCAGGAGATGCCGCTATGCTGCACCGTCGCGACGCGATGATTCGACTGGGGCGAGTCGGCGTGGGGTCAATGTCTTTGCCAATGTTGTTGGAATCGAATGCCCTCGCCGCCAACGCGACTCGACGCCGAACAGCAAAATCGTGCATCTTGCTTTACTTGTGGGGTGGCCCGCCACAGCAAGATATGTGGGACCTGAAACCGGATGCACCCGAGGGAATTCGCAGCCCGTTCCAACCAATCAATACGATCGTACCCGGTATTCGCATCAGCGATCAGTTACCGCTTATGGCGCGGCACACAGACAAATTAGCCATCATTCGTTCGTTCACACACCCCAGCAATAATCATGAGGTTGGGGTTTATCACACGCTGACCGGCAAGATCAACAACACTCTGGCTGTCCCTCGTAATCAGCGGAATCGACGTGATTTTCCCAATATGGGTTCGGTTGTGTCCTATTTCAGCCCGCCAGCGAGCATGCCCGGCAGTGTCACTATCCCGCGTCCGATCGGTCATGATGGGGTCACCTACTCAGGCACATACGCCGGGTTCCTGGGACCGAAACACGACCCGATGGAGTTGCAGGCTCCGGCCGAAGTTAATGAACGGCCCACGCACAGTCTAGAATTCCCCGCCGGATGGGATGCTCATCGCGTTCAATCGCGGGTCGGGCTGCTCCAAGCTTTGGACAATTACGATCGGTTAATGCAACACCGCGGAATGACGACCGGAGGGCTAAGTCAATTCCGCCAGCAAGCATTTCGAATGCTGACATCGCCTCAGGCCAAGGGCGCATTTGATCTCAGTCGCGAGTCAGAGCCCACACGCGACGCTTACGGGCGTAACGAATGGGGAGAAGGCATTTTGCTTGCTCGTCGTTTGATCGAAGCGGGAGTCCGGCTGGTGACTATGGTGTGGTACTACGTTTGCCCAGACGGAAACGTTGCTAACGTTTGGGACAACCACGGCGGCACAAGTTCGCTGGGTTCTCTGACAGGCTATCAAATGCTCAAAGAAAAGTATTGCCTGCCTTCTTTGGACCAAGGGTTTTCCGCATTGCTAGACGATCTGTCCCAACGAGGACTGTTGGACGAGACGTTAGTTGTGGCGCTGGGTGAATTCGGTCGCACGCCAAAGATTAATCCCGCATCGGGTCGCGACCATTGGGGGGCGTGCCAGTCGATTGTGTTAGCTGGCGGTGGCGTACGCGGAGGGCAGATATACGGTTCCAGCGATAAGATTGCAGCCTATCCAGCAGATAAGCCGGTTAGTCCCGAAGATCTGATTGCCACCGTCTACCAGGCACTGGGGATAGCACCCGATAACTTGATCTATGATGCTCAAAACCGACCGAATCTGCTGTGCGAGGGCACTCCCATCGCGGGGCTTTTTTAGCACAACATTCGTGCCCATCGGACGCCTGGGTGGAACCGTTAGTTCTGGCTGCGCTGCCGTTTCGTGCTCGTACTCAGCGGAGCGGTACTCGTACTCGGCGTTCGTGCCATGCGCGATACAGCCTCAATAACTGTAAACGTCCAGTTTGTCGTGATCGAAGGTAACCTCAGTCATTGCTTGTTTTGTCGCGTACGAGTACGAGTACTCACCCTGGCGAGCAGGATGGCGTTTGGGTAAAAGTAGTGCAGAAGCCGTTAAACCACCC
>JANNPR010000029.1:0-7824 GCA_031400345.1 Planctomycetota bacterium
AGGTCAGGAACTGTGATCGCCCCTGTGCGGCGAGATAGGTGCGCTAGCCGCTTGGCCAGGACTCCAAAGCCGCTTATCGGTACCACCATATACCCGGCGATCCAGAGCGCCACAATCCAGCCATTACTGTAAACAAGCGACGGGAACCCCATGAAAGTTCCACCGCTTTGGACGGTAGCCGTGAGCGCCAGTGCCCAGGTGCCCAGGCCACGATTCCCCAGGAAGTAACTTTGCATAAAGGCGCTTTTCCGCACCACACGCTGCGCCCGGGTTCCCAGGTATACGGAGGCGGCGATCATAAGCATCAGGGCAACCAATGTCCCAATACCGGCGGAATCACTCATGGTCATCCTCCCATCCGTCGCCACTATCCGCTTCGGCGCCGATACCCAAATCGGAGTCTCGCATAAACCGATGGCCGAACCAAAACGACAGGAGCAAGCACACACACCAAGGGATTACGATGCCCCAGAAAACCCAGTCGGGGAAGCCATAGATGAACGTCAGCGTCTCAGGTGCGCGATCGTAGCCGTAGAGGTAACAAAACGTGACGGTGTAAATCAAGGCGCCAACAAGGATCAACAGCACGACCAACGCTTCGCGCCGCGCAGTCCACACGGCGGGGTCTTCCCGATGGTCCGGCATGTCAACTTTCCCTTCGGTATGCAGTGGGCAGTGGGCAGTGGGCAGTGGGCAGTGGGCAGTGGGCAGTGGGCAGTGGGCCGTGGGCAGTCGGCAGTCGGCAGTCGGCGGTCGGCGGTCGGCGGTGAGTAGTCGGTAGTCGGCAGTGGGCAGTCGGCAGTAAAACACCGGACAACCATGCCTAATACCGCACTACGCCTTCAATACGCGGTACTTTGCGAGCCGCAAGTGTAATCGAATGTGTAGCTGAAGTCGCCAGGCTAGTCTGTCTGCGAAGACGATTCGGGGTGGACACACACCGGCATTGAATTTTTGCCGGGCGCAGTGGAGAAATGTACCTGTGTTTTTTTGGCCGAAGGCCAGCGTGCCACTGGCAGTCGCCGGAGTTCGCTTGGATTACGCGACGGCTCGTTCGGCGGCAAGCCAGTGCTGAAGTCAATTTGACCTATGATTTTCGTCACTGGCTTGCCGCCGAAAAGGTCCTCGCTGGCATCAATGCCAACTCCGGCGGCGGCCTGATGCACACTTACCCTTACCCACCTTTTTAGAAAAGTCGAACTACGACAGCGTTATCCGAATGCTGGACGCTCACTGGCGATTTGCAAAGGTCCAGTCCGCGGGCTGGTACCGCACATCGAGCTCTGGCGTTGCGCGGCGCTTTCCGTTGTCGGCTAAACTGTGCATTACGGCATCCAGTACGCCTGTTGTTAGCAATGTCCGTTCCACGGGATAAGCTGGCTGGCCGGTGTGAATCATGTGTTCGATGGCCCGCGTCAGATGTCCAAAATGCCCGTATGGTTTGTGGTCTTCCAGTTCGAGCCAGGTTGCCACCGGTTCTTTATGATCGCTCAGTTTCGCCGCGAAGCCGAATTGGCTACTAATACCGTTGGCCATTGCTACCGTAGCGACCAACCCGTCGTGATACTCGAGATGATAGAAGGCGGCGTCCTCACGCAGCCGCTGTAGGTCTCCGACCGGCTTGCCCGGCATCGTCCGCAGAGCTGCTTCGAATAGCTCGCCGGACCAGTCATCGCGGTCACGCGCCTTCTGGATTACGTTCCCTAAGAAGACTTGTATCGCCGCGATTCCCGTTTCGCCGCCGGCGCGCCGCTCAACCATGCACTGCAAAGTTTCGAGGGCATGAAACCCGTAGGCTTCCAAACCGCCGAATCCCACCGCAAGGGCTCTCTCCATCTTGCAGCCGATTGGGAGAGCTAACGCTGGATGCCGCCACGTGACCGGTAGCGATGAACCGGCCATCAGCGGAATCTGCATCTTCGCGGCCACGTCGAACATGTACTTGGCGTCGCTCCAACGATACGCTAGATGCTTGTCGTTGAAGACCGGCACAACTTGTCCGACTCGGCGAAACGTCTGCACTATGGCATCAAAGAACCGCCGCCGCGGATACATGTGCTGTTTGGTGTCGGGCGTCGTGGGGTAATCGCCGTGCTCGCCAATGCTCAGCACGCCAGCCACCTGTAGGCGATCCGTCCCCAGCGTGAGTGCCTCATCGATTGTGCGGGCGATGCGAAATCCATACTTCTCAGCTAAGCCGCGGCTTAAGTCAGCCTTTGGCACTTGATCGGTGTATAGGCCAACTAATTTTAACGCTGGGCCTGGCCCACCCTGCTGGTCAAACCCGGCAAGGATCTTGCCGACAATCACGTCGGCATGTGAGCTCTCACGATATTCGGTGACCACCGCTGCGACCGGAAGCACATCGCGCTTCGCGGTTTGAGCACCTAGTCGGCGTAAAGCTCCGGCACTAGCCGTAACAGCGGCAGCTTGACGAAGGAACGAACGTCGATCGAAACGTAACATGCGAGAGGTTAGCGGTTCAGGTTTCAGGTGGCATCACTGACGGTCATGGTGTCGCATCAAAGTGTTGCAGGTCGGGGGCTAGAGGTTCTGATGTGGCCGATTCTAGTGCTGCCGCTTCTGCCAAGGAATCAAATTCTGCGCGACGCCGATGCGCCTTAACGCGACCCAGAACATGCCAAGTAGCAACGCCAGCGCTGCTAGTTTCGCAGCCCTTAGCCACGAATGGGTCATTCGGCAAACACTCCAGACATAACGTGGCGGTAATTGCATTTGGTTGCGACTAGGAATCAAATGCGATCGAATGCTGTCGATGGGAAGAGTCGGCAGTCGGCAGTCGGCAGTCGGCAGTCGGCAGTAAAGACTAAGGCCATCACCCGTTCCATGCTACCAAATCCTTGTAGTTTTTCGACCAGTGACAAGTGACCAGTGACCAGTGACCAGTGACCAGTGACCAGTGACCAGTGACCAGTGACCAGTGACCGCCGCCTACTCCTCTCGCGATGTGTGATCGTGAACGATTAACCAACGGTCACCAAACTTACGGACGACTAGCGAAAAGTTACCGCTTAGAGGCTCGGCCTCCCGAGCGACACGCCATTGACCTAGCACTAACGCTGCCGTGTCGCTTAGAGTCGTGATTTCCAATGAGTCCAGTTTCAGTTTGCCCATTTGTTCCGGTGTCGAATACCGTTCGCGATAACGATCCAATGTACCGGTCCATCCCCGAGTCGTCTTACCGCTGGAGCTGAACGTCAGATCCTCCGATTTCCAATAGTGCGACATAAACTCATCGATATCACCCGTGTTCCAGGCCTGTTCTTGGGCGCGCAGCAGCGCCCCTATTGAAACGTTGATCGAATCGTCCTCTGACGGCGTCGATGCTCGTGACAGGGCCGCTTGACTCGCCTTGACCAACTCTTCTGCGGCCATCGCCTTTTGCATGTTCTCGCGCGATTGTGCCTCTGCCATGCGCGCCATCCTGACTTCGGTAGCCCGTTGTCTCATGACAAAATAAAAGAATCCGCCTCCGCCGAACAAGAGAAAAAGCACGACCAAGATCACACCACACGCCACTACCGTTACGCCACTTTCTGTTCGCTCGTCCATTTTATATCTCCCATGGTATCTCGCCCGTCTCGTTCCGGGCAGCGACATCATTTTTCGGGCTGAACGACAGGCTGCCAATGGGGCCACATCGCGGCTTGGCCGATCGTTACGTGAGTGACTTGATGTTCCAAGAAACCCTCAAGCCGCATCACAATTAATTGGCGCACGCCGCCGCGTTTCGAGCCAAATAATAGCCACTTCCCGTCGGGTGATGGCTGGGGATGATAATGTAACGTGCCAGCTACCGATTGGGAGATTTGCTGGCTCTGACCGTCGAGCGTCACTTGGAATAGTTCCACGCTTTGCCCAACCTGGGCGGTGTAAAAAACCGATTCCCCGTCCGCCGACCAGACCGGCGTATCACTGCTTCCTCCATGGAAATCGGGGACGTCGAGAAACTCAATCACCCCTCGGTACCCAGCGCGATCGGCCAGTTTTTTCAGCCCAGAGCTATCCGCGCGTACCAAATGTGGATGGCAATCGTAGTGTGCGCCACATAAGAACAGGACCCATTGGCCGTCCGGCGACCACGTAGGGACAAAGTTGAACGGCTGGCCAGTTTGAACTTGGATAGCATTCGTCCCATCCGCGTCCGCTAGAAAAACCTGATAGTTTTTGTGATAGGCGATCCGCTTACCATCGCGCGTAGTGTTGAACCCGTAGGCAAATTCTTTGGATTCGCGAGTCAGGTTGATCTTATTGCGGCCGTCGCGGTCCATTCGAAATGGATGTGAATTACCTTCGATCAGCGCCGTAAAACCAAGTTTTGTGGTATCGTTCGGCCAATAGAATAGGCCGCTGTTGTGAAAGCTCACGCGTTCGACCGCAGTCACATTCGTAGCGCGCCCCGAGGCGAATTCAATCAGATAGGAATCGTAGAGCCAGCCCGAGCGTGTGTAGCGGAAGGTTTTGTTGTCCTCCTCCCACTGCGCGTTCTCAGGGCTCTGCCATCCACGACCGATGATCGCTGTCTTTCCGTCTGGCGACCAACCGGCGAATTGCGTCCAGGTATCCGACTCCTCAGCCAGTTCCTCACCCAACAGCTGCCGTTCGGCCCCGTCTGCTTTGGCAACGACGGCGCGAATCGTGCGGACATTCGCGTGCCGTCCGCCAGACAAATTCGTACGCAGCTCCGTGTATCCAATAAGCTGATCTGGTAATTCGCTTCCATTAGCTAATAGAGCGCCAGCGATCAGGATCACAGCTACGCAAGTTGATGCGACTTTCATAACTTTGCCGATTCGATGTAGTAGGCACACGAGCGTGCCGTTAACGGCGCGCGGAGTGTGCCTACTACTACCTAGGTCGACTACTTCGAGTCTCGGACCTGCTTCACTAGTTCGTGTACGGTTCTGCCAATTTGATCTTCAATCGTGCCTGACCAACGGAAAGCTGGGCGACCGTATTCGTATAGGTTAGCCCCACCTTCATAGCCGCCTTCGCTCCAGACCCGACGCGAGGGAATGTAAGCAATCATGTCGTCGGTGTAACCGCAGACCCAAGTACCAGGACCAAACTCATTCTTGAAACGGAGTGCGTAGTCCACGACAGTTTCCGCGCCCATTCCAATCACGAGCATCTCATTTCCTAAACGCCAAGCATGCACTGGATACGGGTACGACGTTGGAAATACCTCGCCGGCGTCAAGCTTTTGAAGCATCCGCGCCGCCCAACGTGCTTTGATTGGATTGGTATCCTGAAGCAAGGGATGCAGATCTTCTCGCTCGAGCTTTTTCAAATAGGGTAAATCGATATACTCGAACGCAGTCCGCAGCCCTGTCGAGACGGACTTCAACGGTTTGTTGAGAGTGTCGTCTACCGCAACGGCTAACATGTGCCCATATCGCTGACAAAGCTCGACCGTGCGTCGCGGCAACGGGTTTTGGTCACCGCCGCAGGTGTTCACGAACATGGCGGTGGCCCCAGGATGACTCTTTTCCAGTTCAAGCTGAGCGAAACCCGGATAGTCGCCACACCAAGTGAGAAAGCTGAGTGTTGTCGGATGACAAGCATAACCAAATAGAATCGCGTCCAAACGACCATCGAGTCGGTTCACGGTCATCACGGGCACCGAGTGATCAACTGGACCAACTAAGGGCTCTCCTTTCGCTAGCAGTGATGGTACGTTCGCCTCTACGTTGTTGCGACGATTCACAGCGAACGTGGTCCGCCCTTCACCCGTATTCAAAATTGCAGGTTCTAATTTCGAGAGTGCTTCGCCAACCATTACCACAGTACTGGTCACCATGAGTGACGTGTATTCGTTCACGAGTTCGACTTGATCCGCTTCGACCGGATAGTAGTCCACCAAGTCGTCGCCCAACCGCGGCCCGCAGTGGTTGTGCGAAAACGTGAACATTACCTGTTGACGTTTCAGCTCGAATTTGTGTTCTAGCTGTTCGAACACGCGATCGCTCATGCTTTTGGGGACCCCTTGGAAGTCGCTGGTGATCAACACCGCGCGACGTCCCGAAGCATCCTCGAGCGCTAACGCCTTAATCCACAGATCATGCAGCTTGCCGTCGGGGACACGTTTCGATCCATAACCGGCGAGCCACACTGCCTTCGCCGGTGTGATTACGGCCTTGGCGATCCCCACCTTCCAACCCGCAACGGCATTCTCCGATTTGTCTTCCGCGTTACCGTGGACACTAAGGGGGGTCGCGGCGGCCAATACGGCGATTGATTCCGCGGAACGCTTCAGAAACTTCCGTCGCGTTGTTCCGTGCTCCATCGTCTCGCTCCCGAGGGAAGTTAAGTTGTCGTGGCAGCGGCTTCAGGGCGCAGTCGAGCATCGTATCACCTGGGTCGACCATCGTCCGTCATCATACAGTTCTATGACACGATATCCAGGCAACGCTGGATCAATCTCCAACTGTTCGGTGCGGGGACGAAACTGTGGGCCGACCGCCGGCGTCGTGACCACCGTTGCCCCGCCGAACCAAGCGGCTAATTCCTGGTGAACGTGTCCGCATCCAATGAGTCGCACCTGGGGATAGTCTTTCAATAGCCGGTCTAACTCACCGGCATCCTGCAGATTAATCTTGTCTAACCAGGAACTGTGGACTGGCACTGGCGGATGATGTAGGAACAACAACGTTGGGAGCTGAGCGGCCGTATTCAATCGATTTCGTAGCCAGTCAAGTTGCTCGACGCCGAGTAAGCCGGGGACCTCACCGACTATTTGTGAGTCGACGCCAATTACTCGCCAATCGTCCCAACACACTTCAAACGTCACTCGTCCGAAAAGCGGTCCGCTAGAATCAGGGAACACCTCTCGCAAAAACTGACGATTGTCGTGGTTGCCAGGAATGATGCGGACGCGGTTCGTCCAATCCTGTAACTCCCTCTCGACGGACTGATAGGTAGCCAGCATTTCGTCGTGTGCCGTATCGCCTGTCAGAACGAGTAGGTCGAAAGCTTCGAACTGTTGTCGCACATTTTGCAATACGGAGACCAGTCGGGGCCAAGTGACGATGCCCCGCACTTCACCCGCAGGATCGCTAAACAAATGGCAGTCGGTCAACTGAATGATGCGACGAGACATACTTACCGGACATTTCGCGACAGAATGTCGCAGCGTCGACATGGAGAAACGGGTATTATTTGTGGACCTTCTAAGTGTACAGATTTAATTGCGCAACAAAAAAGGCCCAGAAAGCTTGATGAGACGCAAATCTCATTGCTTAGGGCCTCTGTGTGTGTTGTACGCAACTACGTCTGGTTAACTACGTCCTGCGAATCCAGGTCTTTGACATGAATTCTAACTGTTAAATATCAGCTAGTCTTAAGGCTTTCGTGTACCTGGAACAGTGCGATTTCCGGCGTCTTCGATTGCGTCAGCTTTGCGTTCTCCAGCGTCTTCAATGGCATCCGCTTTGCGTTCGCCTTGACTTTCAATGGTGTCGGCCTTGCGTTCAGCTTCGTTGGATTTCGCATTTCCCAAAATGTCTCGCCCAGACTGATCACGCACGTTTTCGGCTTTATTTTGCGTATTATCACGCACCTGATCTGCTTGATTTTGTGTCGCATCGCGAACCGCATCAGCCTGACGGTCGGCCGGTGTCTGTTCGCAACCCACGATTGCTAAACCAAAAAAAGCCACGGATAACAACAGAAACTTTTTCATAACTCACCTTTTCACTGATTTGTCGTTGGCGATAGTTCTCGCACACACATGTACGCAGCAGAAGAGGTGTGCAAAAACCGGGCCAATGATTGTTATATCCGAAAGTAGTGTTGGTGGTTATC
>JANNPR010000059.1:0-9177 GCA_031400345.1 Planctomycetota bacterium
GCGCTGTTTAATGGCGAACCGGTGGCTGAATCGGATTACGAAGATCTGGTGACAGTCTGGCATTGGGATCAGGCACAGCAAGCGAGTGTGCCGACGAAACTTTCGAGTCGGGATGCCTCCTTGGTGGCTGCGGCCAGATTAGCGGACGATCTCTACTCCATCAATCCGCAGCGAATCGAATATCGCCGACTTTATATTTTGTCCCAATTGGAGGCGGCAAAAATCCTCTACGGCTCAGATCGACCGCTACTTCGCGATCCCGGGTCGGCATTCGATCGTGTCTCCAAGCTAGGCGCTGACGCCATTGAAGACGCATTGTTACAAGCCCTAGAGGGCGATCGCTCGGGCGCCGCGGCCGCACTTGTAGAGGTCTTGGGGGAGATCGGCACCGCAAGTTTATTGATGTCCCCTGACGGTAAACCCCGCGGGCTGGCCCGCGCCATGCAAAATGCCGACCGACGTGTGAGGTTCAGCGCTGTCAACGCCATCATGAAAATCGATCCTACGGAGTCCTTTCCGGGCTCGAGTCATTTGACGGAGACTTTGGCTTTTCTGGCAGCAAACGTCGGAGATAGACGTGTTCTCATCGGCCATCCCCGCGGACAAGAGGCCCAAAATTTGGTGGGTATGTTGAGGGATGCGGGATTCGCGGCAGATTCGGCTCGACTTGGACGACAGACTTTTCAGTATGCGGTCAGCCGATCGGATTATGAATTCATCCTGCTCAGCGACGCACTAGAGAGTCCGCGCGTGCATGAGTTGATTCAATCACTTCGCGCTGATCCTCGAACCGCCAAGTTACCTATCGGCATTATGACACGCGAAGAAAATGTCAAACGCATGCGAGAAATCGCCGCGGTGGAACGATTGACCACAGTCTTGCCGCGACCGACGAATGAATCCACTATGGCATTGGAGGCAGCGCGTATTTCTCAAATGGTAGGACGCGAGGCCACATCGCGTGAGGAACGACTTGTCCAAGCGCTGACAGCCTTGCAACATCTGGCACAATTGGCTGAAGCTCCGGAGCGATATCCCTTTCACGACGTATTGCGGCACGCACACGAGTTGGAGATAGCCGTGTTCACTCGCGAGCTAGCTGAAGCCGCCTGTCGAGTCCTGGGGCAATTTGGTTCGGCACGAGCACAACGCACTCTCATTCAGGTAGCAAATCAGAGTGCTTCACCCGTTACCGATCGCCAAGCGGCCGCTAAAGCCTTGATCGTTGCCATCCAAAATCGCGGGGTACTGCTCACTCGCGACGAGATTCTCATGCAATATGACCGCTACAACCAAAGCGCATCTGCCGACGAAGAGACACAGCGAATATTAGCGGCCGTCCTCGATGCCATCGAGCTACCTATTAAAAAGCGCATTGCCGCGAAGAATCCCGGGAATCCATAGTTTGCTCCATGTCGACGTCCAACGTAAACATTTCAAACGAGCAAAGACCTCCCATCCCTGGGCTGATTGGTTCGAGTCCAGCTATGCAGGAGGTATATCGGGTCACTCGTCGAGTTGCGCGCAGCAATGCTTCAGTATTGTTACTTGGTGAGACGGGCACGGGCAAGGAATTGATCGCAACCGCGATTCATCGCCTGAGCAATCGTGGGAGCGGACCGTTCGTTAAGGTAAATTGCGGTGCGCTTAGCGAAAGCCTACTTGAAAGCGAACTGTTCGGGCACGTTCGCGGTGCGTTTACGGGCGCCGTCAACAATCGCACGGGCCGTTTTGAGGCCGCTCACACAGGCACTATCTTTCTCGACGAAATCAACTCCACGACGCTCCACCTTCAGGTCAAGCTGCTGCGCGTATTGCAGGAGCGTGAATTCGAGCGAGTGGGCGACACACAAACGATTCGGGTGGATACGCGAGTGATCGCGGCCAGCAACCGCGAGCCACGCGAAGAGGTCGAGGCGGGCCGTTTCCGCGAAGATTTATACTGGCGCCTGAACGTGGCTCCGATTTCTTTACCCGCCCTACGACAACGACGCGACGATATTCAGGAGTTGGTGGCTTTTTTCCTAAATCACTATAGCGAGAAATATGATCGATACGTTGTCCACATCCAAAGAGAAGCCCTTCAGGCACTGCAGGACTACGATTGGCCGGGAAACGTAAGAGAACTGCAAAACTATTGCGAACGGGCTGTAGTCATGGCGGAGGGCGACGAGCTTTCGGTTCAGTTGCTTCCCGATACGGTTACTGGATCACGCCAACCTGGATCCAGTAAAGTGCGAGGAGTCGACATGGAGACGCTGATTTTCGAAGTGGTGCAGCAAGGGGTCAACGGTGCCGGACCAACCGAAGACAATCTTCACAGCAAGGTCGTTAACCGAGTCGAGCGTGAGTTGATCGCACAGGTGATGTTATCGGTTAGCAATGTCCAAACAAAGGCGGCAGCCAAGCTAGGTATCAACCGAAATACGCTGCACAAAAAGCTCAAAGAGTATCATTTGGAATCATAAGTAAGGGCGCTGCCCCAGCCGATACCTCGCCACCGGCACCAAGCCCGCCTTTCACCACGATCACTATGGGAATTCTCACGGAAATCAACATCGTCTGTTTTACGGCCAGCTACGCGGTTTGCTTGGCCTTGGAAATCTCCCGCCTTTTCTTTCGCGCACCAGTCCGCATGCTGGTCATTTTGGCATTCGCTGCGGCAGGCTTGTTGGCCCACAGTTTGTACTTGTACCAACAGGCACACCGTGAAGTCGCGTCAGGCATTGGAGCTCCACTATCCAGTTGGTACGACTGGTGTCTATTGGCCGCTTGGATAGTGGCCGGCGCGTACTTGGGATTGGCGCTGCGTCGCCCGGAAAATGCGCTGGGAATCTTCCTGCTCCCAATGGTCTTAGCGTTGATCGGCATAGCGGCAATACTCCGCCATGCCCCACCTTTTTCAAAAACCGCCGCGCTGGGGTACTGGCGCTGGATACATGGCGGTGCGCTGCTTTTAGGAACCGCTGCGGTCGCACTCGGCTTTGCAACCGGCATGATGTACTTAATACAGTCCTATCGGCTCAAACATAAGTTGCCACCGCGGCCCGGGCTGAGGCTGCCCAGCCTAGAATGGTTACAGCGATTCAATCGGGAAGCCATTTTGATTTCCACATCTATGTTGTTCCTCGGTTTGATTTCAGGGATCGTTATGAATCTTACGAAGTCGCCTAATTCGGTCCCGTGGACGGATCCTGTGGTGATATCGTCAGGCGTGTTATTTCTGTGGTTGACGGCCGCCTCGGTTTTCGAGTTGTTGTATCGGCCGGCGTGGCAGGGGCACAAAGTCGCTTACTTAACATTAGCCAGTTTCGTTTTCCTGGTACTGGTGATGGTGTTCGTACTATTTGGCGAGCACGGAGCGCACGATAAACGGCCTCAACAGTCGGCCTATGCCAGTTCGACTACGGGGCTTTTTAAGGCTTCGAATAAGGTGCCAGGATGAAGTTGCAGATGGTCGGCTGTAGCCATCACAACTCATCGTTGCAAGTGCGTGAGCGTCTGGCCTTTAATAGCGACCAGGCGCGACAGGCATTGGCAAAGCTGCACGAACGATTTCCAGAGTCCGAAGCGGTATTGCTGTCGACTTGCAACCGCGTCGAACTGTACGTTGCCGCTCAAAGGGCTGAATTCTGCCCCTCACATCACGACGTAGTGACCTTCCTGGCCGAATTTCACGGTTTAGACGCGGCGGAAGTTTTCGATGAGCTGTTTGAACGGACAGGCGAAGACGCAATCCGACACCTGTTTACCGTCGCCGCCAGCTTAGACAGTATGGTAGTCGGCGAGGTACAAATCTTGGCGCAGGTGAAGCAGGCCTACGAACTCGCCACCGCTGGCGATTGCATCGGACCGTTGACTCATTCCGCATTTCAAGCAGCCATTCACGTCGCTAAACGGGTCGCCACCGAAACCGCCATCAATCAAAAACGCGTCAGCATCCCCAGCGTCGCCGTAGCGGATTTTGCCCAACAGTTCTTCGAACGATTCGATGACAAGAAGGTGGTCGTCATCGGAGCCGGTGAAATGGGCCAGGAAACCTTGCGGTACCTCAAAGATGAAGGAGCCAGAGACATCACCATCATTAATCGGCGCTCCGATCGCGCCGAAGAGCTAGCCCATCGCACGGGTGGCCGAGCAGCGCCCTGGGACCAGTTGAGCAATTTGTTAGTCACTGCCGACCTGGTAATTTCGGCCACCGGCGCCTCGGAACCGATTCTGTCCTCGGCTGACTTTTCCGCCATCCACCATGATCGATTTCAGCGGCCCCTGTTCATACTCGACTTGGCCGTACCACGCGACTTCGACCCAGCCATTTCCGAGTTTACCGGAGTATATCTTTATACGGTCGATGATCTGAAATTGGCCTGCGATGCCAACCGTCGCGAACGGGAACGCGAGTGGCCGGTCGCGGAGCGGATCATCGAAGAAGAAACGTCGCGGTTCATGGCGGACTGGCACCACCGCGCCACGGCACCCACCATTCGACGACTCAAAGAGCGGGCAGACGAAGTTAAACAGGAGGAATTAAATCGGCTATGGAATAAGCTCGGAAGAATTGACCCTCGCGTTCAGCAAGAAACTGAACGAGCCTTTGATCGATTCATTAATAAGCTTCTCCATCCACCCCTGGAATCACTCCGCGACGAAGCTCAGCATGGCACGCCTCATGGCCTGCTAGAAGCGCTCAAGCGACTCTTCCAACTGCGCGATTAGTGTTTTGTAGTGGTGTATCTATTTCAAGGTGGGGGATTGCGGAGACTGTGTGCCACTTCCCGCCGCCGGCGTTTGCTTCGATATTCAAGTAAAAGTCATTTTCTGATCACTTATTGTTCACGAAGCCCACCCCTCCGACTCCACCCTACATTTTGCGTACGTCGACCCATTCCATGCCGGCTCGACGAGCGGCTTCGATCCCGAGATCGGAATCTTCGTAGACCAAGCAGGCGGACGGTGCAACTTGCAGTCGTCGCGCGGCTTCCAGAAATACATCAGGTTCGGGTTTATGCCGTTGCGTATCCTCAGCGGTGACGATGGCATCGAACCAGCTTTCGATGCCTAAATGGCGCAGTTGCGATTGCACAACTTGCCGCCATCCGCCGCTGGCCACGGCCATCTTTTTCCGACCTCGATGTTGGCGAGCTATTTCGGAAACGCTGGGTATCAGCTGCACCAAGTGTACAACTCGTAAAAAAGCGTCTTCTTTTTCTTGGGCGATCTGTCGGGCATCTAGTTCCAGTCCTTGTTCCGACGCGAGTAACTCAATAATTTTGTCCGTAGGGACCCCTGCCAGCCCATAAAACCGCTGTTCGGACAGTTCAATTCCGTGACGGTCCATTGTTTCGCGCCAAGCCAGAAAGTGCACCGGCATCGAATTGGTTAAGGTTCCGTCGCAATCGAAAATTAGTGCGTCATGCATAGCCGCTCTCAAAAAAAATGGTCCGCCGATCGACAATTCGATCTGCGGACCAAGATGGGTAATCTGTTAGCGAGTTAACCCACCAGGCATCCCCGATGAGCATCCCCTCTATTGAACGTTCTTAATACATGTCGTGATCGCCGCCGTGACCCTTGTGTCCCTTTTCTTCCTTCGGCTTTTCAGCGATCAAAGCATCGCTGGTGAGCAGCAATGTGGCGACGCTGGCCGCGTTTGCCAGTGCAGTGCGAGTTACCTTGGTGGGGTCAATCACACCGGCTTTGACGAGGTCTTCGTAGTTGTTGGTAAGAGCGTTGTAGCCAAAGTTGCCTTTGCCTTCGACGACTCTTTCACACACGATCCCGCCGTCCTGGCCGGCGTTCTGTGCGATCCAAAACAACGGTGAGCGGCAGGCCCGCAGCACAATGTCATATCCGACCTTCTCGTCGGGCAACAGGCTCTCGACGGACTTGAGCGACGATGTGGCACGCAGCAAAGCGACGCCACCGCCTGGCAAAATTCCTTCTTCGACGGCCGCACGCGTGGCGTGCAAGGCATCCTCGACGCGAGCCTTCTTTTCCTTCATTTCACTTTCGGTAGCGGCCCCAACATTGACCTTCGCGACGCCACCGGCAAGCTTCGCCAAACGCTCTTCGAGCTTCTCGCGATCATAATCGCTGGTGGAGCTGTCGATTTCGCGGCGAATCTGGTCGATGCGCGCCTTGATATCGGCGCTCTTACCGGCACCTTCAATGATTGTGGTGTTGTCCTTGTCCACGATGACCTTCTTGGCACGGCCCAAATCGCTAATGGGAAGGCTGTCGAGCTTAACCCCCAAGGCTTCGAACACCGCGGTGCCGCCTGTCAGAATTGCGATGTCTTCCATTAATGCCTTGCGGCGGTCACCGTATCCCGGCGCCTTCACAGCACAGCATTGGAACGTACCTCGCAAGCGGTTGATCACCAGGGTGGCCAGGGCTTCGCCTTCGATATCCTCGGCGATGATCAACAAAGGCTTGCTTTGCTGTACCACGGCCTCGAGCAGGGGAACCATTTCCTTGACACTGGTGATCTTTTTCTCAAACACCAATACGTAAGCGTCTTCCAGCACCGCAGTCATGGTGTTGGGATCCGTCACAAAATACGGAGACAAATAGCCGCGGTCGAATTGCATGCCTTCGACCCATTCAACTTCCGTCTGCAAGCTCTTTCCTTCGTCGACGGTGATCACGCCGTCCTTGCCGACCTTTTCCATCGCATCGGCCAGCAAGGTGCCAATCTCACGATCGTTGTTCGCCGCAATCGACGCGACGTTAGCCATTTCAGACTTGTCTTTGATTTTGATCGACATCTTGTGCAGCTTTTCGGTGATGTCAGCCACGGCCCGTTCGATCCCTTGCTTCATTTGCACGGGATTGCAGCCGGCTACAACGCCACGTAGGCCTTCATTGAAGATCGCTTCGGCCAAAACCGTTGCAGTGGTAGTGCCGTCGCCTGCAACGTCGCTTGTCTTGCTGGCAACTTCGCGCACCATTCGGGCGCCCATGTTTTCGTAAACGTCTTCCAAATCGATTTCTTTCGCCACCGTCACTCCGTCCTTTGTGACGGTCGGTGATCCAAAGCTCTTCTGCAGAATGACGTTACGCCCCTTAGGTCCGAGGGTGACTTTTACGGCACGAGCTAACTTCGATACGCCGCGGCGAATCGCCTCGCGGGCTTCCTGATCAAAAGCGATAATCTTGGGCATTATTTAATATCTCCTGTTCGATCGGCTGATTGTGGTTATTCTTCGATAACCGCCAAAATGTCGTCTTCACGCATCAACAGCAATTCTTGATCGTCGACCTTAAAGGTCTCGCCAGCGTAGCTGCTGAAAATCACCCGGTTGCCGACCTTGACTTGCAGGGCACCGCGGCTGCCGTCGTCGAGCAACTTACCGTTGCCAACGCTGACGACAGTTCCACGAGCCGGTTTGTTTTTGGCGCTGTCCGGCAGCACGATGCCACCAGCTGTTCGTGCCTCGGACGCCTCTCGTTCAAGCACAACTCGGTCGCCCAATGGTTGTAGCTTTACGATCGACGAGCTCTTCTTCTTTTCTTTGGTCGCGTTCGCCATCTGTCACTAACCTCCGCAGAATTGTTTTGCTATTGCTGTAGCTGTTTCGACGAAACAAATCCCTTCATATGTCGCGGACAGTCTGCTGACTAGCGGCCAGGCGTGACTGTCAAAAATGCGCAATAGAAACGATGCGGCGGCTAATAGGCAAGTCGCGCGCCAAAGCTGATAGCTGTGCGATGGGAAGACCATTACGGTCAAAAATCTTCGGGGTTTGTGTATTTTCGGGCGGCTCGTCGCCTCTGCAGACCGAATATCAATGCGTAAGCGAAACCGATAGCTGCCAATTTGGCAGCAGTTCTCTCCGTTTAAATGCCTTGTCGATCCAAGAACGAAATCTTGTTGTCTTTTAACGTTCTGACTGTTCATGCCAGTTGCAACGCATGTTCCTGACAGCGCAAAATGTAGCCCAACTCAATCGGGTTTCCAGAGTCAATGAAGGATTCAATCGCTGTCGAAGGCTCGTCCAAGGGTCGAATTTTACGGCTGCCGTGAAGAACCAACTTTTATGCCTATTAAAGTAACCTGCCATTGTGGAATGAGTTTCTCCGCACAAGATAATTTGGCGGGGAACATCATTGCTTGTCCCAAGTGCCGTGAACTTTTGACGATCCCCAGCGCACAGCAGGCGGCGCGTGGTCAGAAGTCTGCGCCGGCGACTGGACTGGCGGGCCTATTTGACGAAGTTGGCATTAAGGAGCATTTGGGGTCTCGCTGTCCTCAATGCAGCCAGCCCTTAAAACAAGGCGCCATTCTCTGCGTTTCCTGCGGATATCACTTGCAAGAGGCGAGAAAAATCACGACGGACTACTCCGGGTCGGAAGAAGGGCACGAACGAAGGGCAAATTCGCTCCTGAAAAAAGCCGAAATTGCTCTTGAAGTGGACAAGATCGAGGCCAAGAAAAACCGCAGCCAAGGCGCTCCCTGGTGGGTTTTTTTCATCGCCTTGTCCACAGTCCTAGGTTTTGCCATCACGATGTTCATGTTGCCACCGGAAGATGCGTTTCGCTACACGGGCTTTATCATCATGGGCTTCGGGGGCCTTCTACTGATCGTGATTTCCATTCGCTTGATTATGATCGCATTCTCGGAGAGCAGCACCTGCGGAATTCTTTGTATACTTTTCTGGCCGTATGCGTTGTATTACGTATTGTCGCGATGGGATCAGTGTGGCGCATTATTCATGATGAGTATCGGCGCCTTCATTGTTGTGCTACTAGGTGTCGGTGCGTATTTTCTCTCGCCAATGATGGCCTCGAAAGGTGAAGGCGAGGTCGGGCTTACCCGTCCTCCGATCATTCGACATGTTGAACATTCTCAACTTTTTGGATACGAAGGTTTACGCTTTAGACATACGGACCTCGTCTGATCATCAACTGCCGCCAAGTCGCTCCTTCCACTAAAAACCATTGGCACGCACAAAATAACCGAATCCAAGAAAGTCATGACTCATGCGTTTACCTGCTCGCGATGCCATCACCGTAGTCACACTTTGCGTCTGTCTCATGCAAACTACAAACACCCATAGTGCTGAACCGGGCACCCAAACAGCGCAGAAATTGAAGGTCGAAGAAGTAGACGGTAAGCCTCGCGAGTTGCACTACTTGCTGTTTCTGCCGAAAAGCTATTCGGTGGAAGTTGCTAAG
>JANNPR010000104.1:0-2817 GCA_031400345.1 Planctomycetota bacterium
ATCATTTTGGCGAGGGTATCGTTCGAACGCCGAGCAATTTCGGCGAACTGGGCGAACTGCCGACACACCCAGAGTTGCTGGATTGGTTGGCTCTTCGATTCGTTGGATCGGGATGGTCGAAAAAGGATCTGAACCGACTGATCGTTTCTTCGGCTACCTATCAACAGTCCAGCCAGCCGTCGGGAGACCAGCTAATCGCGGACCCACACAATCTTCTGTGCGGTCGGATGAATCGTCGTCGGCTCGAAGCCGAAGCGTTGCGAGATAGCCTGTTGGCGGTCTGTGGCCGTTTAGACGAGCGGACAGGTGGCCCGGCCGCTGATGTCAATAGTCGCCGCCGTATGCTATACCTCAAGACTTCGCGGTCCGACAAATCAGGCTTTGGAACGCTCTTTGACGCTGCGGATCCCGCCATCCATGTCGAAAAGCGCACGGCATCCACCGTCGCACCCCAAGCACTCGACTTAATGAACGGCTCACTTTCCATGGAAGCAATTTCCGATCTCGCACTCCACCCGCAGTTGCGTGAGGGTCCGAACGCTGGCTCGTTCAACTCGGAATCTGCTTTAGAACCGAACCAAGCCCACGATCGAATTGATGCCTTCTATCGCCTAATATTCAGTAGGACGGCGAATGAGGACGAAGTTGCAGTGGGGATCGAGTTTGTTTCGACTTTCACTGCCAGCGTATCGATAGAAAAGTTAAGTGGAGAAACACTGGGACCGTGGGCGGCTTACGTTCAAACTTTGCTGTGGTCAAACGAGTTCATGTTTGTGGACTGACGAATGTGATTAAAGCCGCGAGCTAAGCAGGAGTTTCGCCATGATTCTTACTCGCAACGATCTCGCGCCGCCTAAGGTCGGCCGACGCCAGCTGTTGTCGCAGGTGGCGCAAGGGTTCGGATCATTGGCGTTGGCTGGCTTGCTCAGCAGTGAGTCGCGAGCGGATTCGGCACGCGAAGGGGGGGCGGAGTTTCCGACGATCAAACCATGGCACCATGTTGCTCGTGCTAAACACGTCATTTTTTTGTTCATGGACGGTGGACCGAGCCAGATTGATTTATTTGATCCCAAGCCTCGGCTGATCCGTGACCATGGCAAGCCGCTTCCGTTCGAAAAGCCCAAGCTGGCGCGAACCACCACAGAAAACATCATGGGCTCCCCTTTCCCGTTTAACAAGTGTGGCCAATCGGGCATTGAAGTGAGCGCCTTGCTGCCGCATACTGGCTCGTGCATCGACGATATCTGTGTGATTCGATCAATGGCGGCCGACAATATCAACCACTCCAACGCCTGTCTGCAGATGATGACGGGCGAACAGGTCTTTTCGCGACCCAGTCTCGGGGCCTGGACTCTTTATGGTCTTGGCAGTGAAAGCCAGAACTTGCCGGGGTTCGTAGCTGTCTGCGCCGGTGGTCAGGACGCCGCGCTGTGGGGCTCGAGCTTTTTACCCGCCGCTTATCAGGGAACGCGTATCAAGGATCTAACGCGACCGATCGCCAACCTGTTGAACCCCCGCTTGTCCGCGAGTCATCAACGCGTTCAGTTGGACGCCGTCAAGAAGCTCAACGAAATTCATCGGCACGAGCGCAAAGAGGATAACCGTCTTGAGGCACGTATCCAATCTTTCGAGCTTGCCTTTCGCATGCAGGTCGAGGCACCCGACGCTTTCAACATTGAGTTGGAGTCGGAACAGGTAAAGAGCCTGTACGGCGTCGACGACCCTCGAACTGAAACGTTCGGCAAGCAGTGTTTACTGGCGCGCCGCTTAATCGAACGGGGTGTACGCTTCGTTCAACTGTTCAGCCCCGTGAACTGGGATCACCACACTGGAATCACTCGAGCCTTACCGGCAAATTGCCTGGCGACCGATAAGCCGGTGGCCGGATTGCTGAAAGACCTCAAGCATCGCGGTTTGCTCGATGACACCCTAGTCATCTGGGGTGGCGAATTCGGACGTACTCCGGTGGCTCAAAAAGGTGATGGTCGAGACCACCATCCGTTCGGCTTCACCACATGGATGGCCGGTGGAGGTGTGAAAGGTGGCATAACCTATGGCGCAACGGATGAATTCGGCTGGTATTCCATCGAAAATAAGGTTCATGTCCACGATTTACATGCCACAGTCTTGCATCTATTGGGCATCGATCATGAACAACTGACGTATCGCTACAGCGGTCGCGACTACCGGCTGACTGATGTGCATGGCAGAGTTGTAAAGGAAATTCTTGCTTAAGGCGCCGTAGCGCCACTTTTGGAGTTGCGCAATTTGGTTTGAGAGAGGCTGAATTCTTCGCCACGGAGTGGCGTTCGTCGGTAGCCAGGGGCGAAGCCTGGCGTCAGCCAGGCAAAGCCCCTGGAATTCATTGCAGAGGCTTTTCTCAGCCACGGAGTGGCGACCGATTTGCGATCGGCGAACGAACAAACTCAGCGGACTGCTTCGGTCCCCACTCCGTGGCTAATGCCGCGTTGAATTTCCCGTACCAGGGGCTCACGGCGGCTTACGCCTACGTTCGCCCCTGGCTACCGACGACCGCCACTCCGTGGCGAAAGAGTGTGCGTCATACCAACCCCACGCGCCAGTTTAGATGTTGCGCTATTTTTCGCCGGCGGAGCGGAAATTGGCCACTCAACCAATAAAATAAATAGTCGGAAATGGCCTAGGTTTGCATCGCGAAAGATCAAAAAGCGCAACTTCTAAACGCGCCAGCGAGGAATTACGGCGGGAAGCCCGCATCAAACATTCGCGTACGAGGGTTGAATGGGGACAAACCTTCCTAATACCGCCGAGGGAAAGGTACATAGCGCAACATCTAAA
>JANNPR010000107.1:0-2290 GCA_031400345.1 Planctomycetota bacterium
CGCCGACCACGGCCTGAATCCGCTCCGTCCACGGCCACGAGCGCCCATTGAGCGTCAGCGTGTTGGCATCCTGATTCGAGCCGAGCTTTCCGCTCCAGATGTTGATGACGAATATGCGGTCGGGTGGTGAACCGCCTGCCGGATCCACGACGAAGGCTCCGCCGTTCTGGTCGAGCGAATTAATCACGTCCAAGACTCCAGGTCATGCGCAGAATGTGGACGTCGATATCCGCGGCGCAAAGAAGCTTTTTTTGGTGGTAACGGACGGGGGTAACAGCTTCGCATGCGACTGGTCGGATTGGGCCGAGCCCCGCTTGATTCGTTCCGACGGCGAGAAAAAAATGACAGAGATTCCTTGGAAATCGGCGAGCTCAGAGTGGGGCGAGGTGCGGGTCAACAAAAACGCCGGTGGCGGTGAACTGAAAATTGCCGGAAAGGAAGTGGCCTACGGGATTGGCACTCACGCGAACTCGGTGATCGAATTCGACTTGCCGGAAGGTTGTCAGCAATTTCAAGCGCGTGCAGGTCTGGACAACGGAGGCACCGACCAAGGGAATGGCCAGTCCAGCTCGGTGAAGTTTCTGGTGTTCACAGAACGGCCGCCAGCTGAGTTGGCGAATGTAAATCTTTCGTCGTCGGACCGATCTGCCGACGAAGCCTTGGCCGGTCTCGATGTTGCTGAGGGTTTAGAGGCCACGCTGTTCGCGGCCGAACCACTCATGCTAAACCCCACCAACATCGACATCGATCATCTCGGTCGGATTTGGGTTTGCGAAGTCCTGAACTACCGGCGTTTCGCCAACAACCAACACCCCGAGCGCAAGGAAGGAGACCGCATTCTCATCTTGGAAGACACCGATGGAGACGGCAAAGCTGACAAGCAGCAAGTTTTCTATCAGGGTCGCGATATTGATTCGGCACACGGAATCTGTGTGTTGCCGACCCCGTCAGGCAAGGGGACTCGCGCCATCGTTTCGGCAAACGACAGTGTGTTCTATCTGATCGATGACGACGGCGACCTAAAATCGGATCGCAAAGAATTGTTGTTCACGGGAATTTCCGGCGTCCAACATGATCATGGCATCCACGCCTTTGTGTTCGGTCCCGACGGCCGACTGTACTTCAACTTTGGCAACGCGGGGGAACGGCTCAAAGACAAGGCTGGCAAGCCGGTCGTGGATTTGGCGGGAAACGAAGTGACGGAAAATATGAAACCGTACCAGCAGGGAATGGTCTTCCGCTGCAATATGGACGGCAGCAAATTGGAAACCCTGGGTTGGAACTTCCGCAACAACTGGGAAGTCGCCGTCGATTCATTCGGAACCCTCTGGCAATCCGACAATGACGACGATGGAAACCGAGGCGTGCGCATTAATTTTGTGATGGAGTTTGGCAACTACGGCTATCGCGACGAACTGACGGGTGCGGGCTGGGGCGATCAATGGAAGATTGCCCAAGGGCGTGGTGCATCGGAGGACTTACGTCCGTTTTACCATTTTCACCAATTCGATCCCGGGGTAGTTCCGAACTTGTTGCAAACCGGTGCCGGCTCCCCGACCGGCATTTGCATTTATGAAGGAACACTGCTTCCCGAAGTTTTTCGCAATCAGATCATTCATTGTGATGCGGGTCCGAACGTCGTCCGCAGCTACCCGGCAAAAAAGAGTGGCGCCGGTTACACGGCCGAGACAGTCAACGTGTTGCATGGGGCGCGGGACAATTGGTTTCGCCCGTCGGATGTGTGCGTAGCACCGGACGGGTCGGTGATCGTCGCTGACTGGTACGATCCTGGCGTCGGTGGACACCGCATGCAGGACGTCGACCGAGGCCGGCTGTTCCGGGTCGCTCCGCCCGGGGTTGCCTACAAGGTTCCCAAGTTCGACTTTAGCACTCCCGAGGGCGCTTGGTCGGCATTGCAGAGCCCGAACCACGCGGTCCGCTATTTAGCCTGGACGGCTCTACACGATTTCCAAGCCAAAGCCGAACCGGTCTTGAAGAAGGCGTACGAAAACGACCCGAGCCCGCAGTTCCGAGCTCGCGCGCTGTGGTTGCTGGCTCAAATGCCGAAGGGGTCCAAGCAATACGTAGATTCTGCGGTGCTCAATAGCAACGAAGATTTGAGAATCGTCGGTCTGCGGCTGGCCCGCTTCCTAAAGATGGATCTGGATGAAATTCTCCGTAAGTTAGTTGATGACTCATCGGCGCAAGTCCGTCGCGAATGTGCCATCGCTTTGCGGTTTCTCCCGCCCAAACAAAAGTTTGAGCTGTGGGCCAATCTGGCCTCACAGTA
>JANNPR010000109.1:0-5243 GCA_031400345.1 Planctomycetota bacterium
TATTTGGCTGCTTCGAGTTCGCGCAATTCTTCCAACTCGGTGGCCAGCCGAAACCGCAATGGGCTTTCTGGGCGTAATTCGTCTAACAGAGCTTCTGCACGATCAAATGTGTCCGGGGCGTGTTCACCCTTATTGAATAACAGCCGGAAACTTCGTTGAATCTCTGACTCGGTTAGCAAGGTTTATCTCCTTTGACACTCAAACGTTGGCTGACGCGATGGGCGTCAAACCCGGCTGCCATTAGCAGGATCGAGTATAACATTAAATCGGCGTGAGGGCTGCATTCTATTGGCAGGAAATTGCGACGCAAGACCGAAAGTTCACCTAGACGCGCTCAATTTCGCACTTAGGTAACTCCTCGCGAGTCACGCTTTATTCGTAAATGTCAAACTTTGAGGGAGTTAACACGTTCATGCGGATACGGGACATCAAAGTTCATCGATTGACTGGCGGTACCGTTGATGGAGGCTGGCCCGACGGTCACCAACCGCAAGACGACCTACATGCTCTCCTGGAAGTCATTACCGATTCCGAACTTTCGGGTATAGGAAGTGTTTTCACGAATTTCGCCTTGGTTCAGGCGGGCGTGGAAACCTTAAAGCCGTTATGGGAGAACGAATCGGCAATTGAGCCGGAACGCGTTAGCGAAAAATTGCGACAAAGCATGTTTTGGCAAGGCCGTGGCGGCACCCTGGAACATGTGGTTTCGGGCATTGACATCGCGCTCTGGGATTTATTTGGCAAGCAGTGCGGTCAGCCGGTAGCGCGACTGTTGGGGGGTTACTACCGCCGTCAAATTAAGCCGTATGCGTCAGTGCTGTTTGACGAACCTGGTCCGTTGAAAGATCGTCTTCTTTCGGTAGCGGCCCGTGGCTTTCGCGCAATTAAGCTCGGTTGGCGGCCATTTGGGCGGCGAGATTCGAAGTTCGATGAATTATTGGTGCGGACCGCTCGCGAAGCAGTGGGGCCTGAGGTGGATTTGTTGGTCGACGCCGGGGGCAGTGAGCAGTTCTGGCCGCACGGCTATAAATGGGCCCTGCGAACAGCACAGATGCTCGCCGACTACGACGTCGGCTGGTTTGAGGAACCGCTACCCCCTGACGACATCGAAGGATTTATCCGCCTAAGAAACGCTTCACCTGTGCCAATCGCCGGGGGAGAAGTGCTAACAAGACGCCAATCTTTCATTCCCTGGATTGAACGTGGAGCACTCGACATCGTTCAACCCGATGCAACCAAGTGTGGAGGGCTCACCGAGGCCCGACGAATTGCCTGGATGGCCTATGACCACAACATTCAGTTCGTCAGCCATGGCTGGAACACCGCGGTAGGGCTGGCTGCTGACTTGCATCTGGCCGCGGCACTGCCGGTGGCCCGTTACGTTGAGTTCCTGACCCCGGCTCCGTACATTGATGAAATCCTTGTGCAACCGTTCCGTCTGGATTCCCATGGACTGCTCACCATTCCCGATAAGCCAGGTCTGGGTATCGAAATCAACCGCGAGGCGCTTCGACGTTTCAGTAGCTGACGTTCACCCGTGGAGACAATCATGTTAGGCAAAAGATTCGCTCTTTTAGTTGTCTTGTCGCTTGGCCTCGCGCTGACCTCATCCGCTCGAGCCGACAAGCCAGGATTTGTTTCGTTGTTCAATGGTCAAGATCTCACGGGCTGGGCAAACGTCAACTGTGCAGCTGGTACGTTTACGGTCCGCGATGAGATGATTGTCAGCACGGGCATTCCGACTGGCGTCATCCGCACGGATCGGCAATACGAAAACTTTATACTGGAACTCGAATGGCGTCATCTGAAACCAATGGGAAACGCCGGGCTATTCGTGTGGAGTGATGCCATTACGTCTCCTGGTGTCCCGTTCACCCGCTCCATCGAGGTCCAAATTCTGGACGGACGCCATTCGGAAAATTACACGAGTGACGGAGACGTGTTTTCGATTCACGGCGCACGCATGACTCCCGATCGACCACATCCCACAGGTCAGGAACGGTGCTTGCCGAGCGAACGGCGCGCTAAACCATCACCCGAATGGAATCACTATCGAGTGGAGTGTAAGGACGGAGTCCTCAAATTGGCCGTCAACGGCAAGGTGGTATCGGGCGGAAGCAAGTGCAATCCCCGGAAAGGCTACATCTGTCTCGAGTCCGAGGGCTCAGAGTGTCATTTCCGCAACATCCGCATCCAAGAGTTACCCGGGACGAATCCAGATGAAAAGGAAACAGCGGAACAAGACACTGGGTTCAAGTCTTTGTATTCCGGTGTGGACCTTTCTGGCTGGCAAGAGGATTCCGGTCATATCGGACACTGGAAGCCGCAGGACTGGATCCTTAACTACGATGGCAAGAGCGATGCCGCCGACAAGAACCTCTGGTCATCCAAGGAGTATGGGGACTTCCAAATGATTTGTGATTGGCGGCTGAATGCGAAGCCGCACAAAATGAATAGGCCCGTGATCCTTCCAAATGGAGATCCAGCATTTGAAAATGATAAACCCAAGCACGTTGAAGTGGACGATGCCGGTGACAGTGGAATCTATTTGCGAGGTAACAGTAAAAGCCAGGTAAATATTTGGTGTTGGCCGATCGGCTCCGGTGAGGTGTATGGCTATCGGACTGACAACAAAATGCCCCCGGAGGTACGAGCGGGCGTAACGCCCAGAGTCAATGCAGACCGACCGCTGGGGCAATGGAACCGATTTTTAATCACCATGAAGGCTGACCGGCTAACCGTTTTGTTAAACGGTAAGACGGTTATCGATAACGCCCAGCTACCGGGTGTTCCTGCCAAGGGTTTTATTGCGCTGCAGCACCATGGTGATTCGCTGCAGTTCGCGAACATCTATATCAAAGAGCTGTAATGTATCAGACGTCTGGTATACTCCAATTCCAATTCGCCGAACCGCTTTTTACTCTTCGCTGTCATGGATCATTCGGAACCGTTATGTCAAATCTCACCGAACAGATGGCGGCGAATGCCCTCGAAGCGCAAAAACTCACACGCAAATTCTTTGTCGTTGAGCTCAACTTCTCCGAGGCCAGCATTCAGGAAATGGAAGGCCTTTTCGACACCGTCGCCTATTCACTTACCGGTGGCAATTCGGCGGAGAATTTTCAAATGCTAACACGCGCATGGGGAAGCTATTTGGGAGAGGTCATTCGCAAGAAATTAGGGGGTGAGTGGGTGGCCATAACTCACGCAGCTGGAGAGCGGACGGCGCTGCGGTGTTCGGCAGGCGACCTTTTTCCGCATGAGCAAGTTTCCAACAGACTTCACGGCGATGCGTCCGCAAATATTTGGGAATACCTCAAACGTTTAGAGCTTGCATCGTAAGCGCCATCTCGGTATCCAGTCGAACCGTTTAAGGAATTATTTAATGCGCATTTGTCGATTCCGCTATCAGGGAAAAGTCAAAGCGGGCTTCTACGACGAACGGCAGGTAATCCCTGTGGATCAGGCTGCGCAACTTTTTGTGGAAGCGGTTCATGAACGCTTGGACGTTCCTGCGACGGACAACCTTCTGGAGTTCTTGCCCGCGGGTGGGAAGGGTTTTGAGTCGGCAAAGCGTTTGGCTTCCTGGATTGGCGGAACTGGTGGCGCGATAGCTCAAAAGCTTGCGTTGCCTATCGCACAAGTTGAATTGCTGGTACCGATTCCGCGCCCCAATAAACTGTTCCTCTTAGCAGGCAACTATGCCGAGCATATTAAAGAGGGCGGCGGTGTCCCAGCCGAACGTACCGAAACTTTTCCCTATGTATTCATGAAGCCGCCCTCGACCACTTTGACCGATCCCGGTAAGCCCGTGAAAATACCCAAGGTCTCCCCTCATTCGGTCGACTGGGAATGCGAATTGGCGGTCATCATGGGTCGCGGTGGGAAAGGAATTAAGGAAGCGGATGCATTGAAGCACGTGGCAGGATATACCATCATCAATGATATCTCAGACCGTAAGTTTCGTCCGAACTCTAAACGCAAAAAACGGGAAAAGGACAGCTTCTTTGATTGGCTACATGGAAAGTGGCACGACAGCTTTTGTCCATGCGGACCGTGTGTATCATCTGCCGATGCCATTAGCAATCCGCAGTCGTTGGCGATTAAATTGAAGGTCAACGACAAAGTGCATCAAGATGCGACCACGGGTCAGCAAATATTCCCTGTAGCGGCCGTAATCGAATTCATTTCGAGTTTTGTCACGTTCGAACCGGGTGACATAATCGCCACCGGCACGCCCGCTGGCGTAGGAAATACGAGTGGCACTTATCTGAATCCGGGCGACCGAGTAGAAGCCTCCATCGGCGAGATCGGCACGTTGGTTTCACCGATTGTCGCTGAGGACTAATGGGCACGCATGCCCTACATTGCAATCGAAGACGTTTTCGACTCGCGGATTTCGCATTACCGCGATCTGCGTAACTGGAATTTGCTCCACCGATCCAGCCTATTCATTGTGGAAGGCGGCTTGCTTGTCGAACGACTCTTGGCGAGCACGTTCGAAGTCGAATCGATTCTGATTGAAACGGATCGGTTGGACGCATTCCGACAGCGGCTTTCCGAGGACACGATGGTGTACATTGTTCCGCACGGACAAGTGGAACGAATTATTGGTTTTAACTTTCACCGTGGCGTCTTGGCATGCGGACGTCGTCGAAGGTCGGATTCCCTGGACGACTCGATCGATCCCGCGTCGAGAGTCCTGACACTGGTGATCTGTGTCGACATACACGACCCTACGAACTTGGGAACGATATTGCGGAATTGCTCCGCTTTCGGAGCGGATGCCGTAATTCTCAGTCCGCGTTGTGCCGATCCATTTTCACGACGGGTGTTGCGCGTATCGATGGGAGCATCGTTGCGGATCCCGATCATAAGGTCGCTCAACCTCCAGCAGGATTTGCACCGATTAAAACGAGAGTTCGAAGTGCAGTTGGCTGCCACCGTTCTCGAGAATTCGGCGGAAATTCTGGCTCAAACCCAACGTCCCTCACGGTTTGCATTGTTGTTCGGCAACGAAGGTCATGGCTTGGATGAGTCCGTAATCGAAATTTGCGACCGGCGGATCACCTTGCCCATGAGAGGAGGGACGGATTCGCTGAATGCAGCTGTCGCGAGTGGAATTTTCCTTTATCACTTTACACGTAACGGTTAAGCATATTGTTTGACGTTTACCCAGTGCGGCGCTCGCGGCTGACGCCGCGATCTTGCACTGGGCTGGATGATCTGCTGGGGCTTCGCCC
>JANNPR010000133.1:0-1945 GCA_031400345.1 Planctomycetota bacterium
CGATTCGTGGAAACCCTGCTGACCGTCGTCGAAACCTGCCGCCAACAAGCCCGCAATGTATTCGCCTTCCTCACCGACGCTATGCAGGCGCATATCGCCAAAAACTCTCCTCCTTTACTCGCCGGGGCGTGAACGGTTGCACAATTGGCAGAGGTCGTCCCGCATCTTCGCCGATTCCCAAAGCTCAAATGGCTGGAGATCCATAGCCGGCGAATGACGGATAAGTCTGCCAAACATCTCAGTGAACTATCGACCCTTGAGACTCTGAGTCTGTTAGACGCACCTCTCACTGACGCTTCGATGAAGCAACTTGGAGAACTTTCGGGACTCAAGACCCTTGCCCTGCAAGGCGATCACCTTACCGACAAAGGTCTCTCAGAACTGTGGAAACTTCGTAACTTGGAAGTGTTTGCAACCAGCAGTTCAGCCGTTACCGACAAGGGTATTCCCCAGCTTTCGTCTCTTCCAAAGTTGAGGCAATTAAATATTGACGGCACTAAGGTAACGGACGTCGGGTTGAAGGAACTCAGCTCATTGCGTACTGGGGAATTTACCGTTCTCAGTAACACTTCGCCATATCTGCGAGTCTATTCGCATTAGACTCCCATGAAATTCGCCATCCGCGACCTGCTATTCGTGACGGTGATCGTGGCCCTCGTGCTGGGGTGGTGGGTAGATCGTCAAGCGAGAGAGACAAGGGTCAAACAGTTGGAGAAAGCGCTGTCTGAAGTAACGCTCTACGGCGCGCTCATCGACTGGCCCGGATCGGTGGTTACGATTGTGACCGGTGTCATGCCGCCAGAGGTGGAGCACATACCCATAGTCACGCTGCCCAACTCTTCAGCACCCTCCCCAAATCCGCCCAAGAAGTAGGCATCGGCGGCAAAGTGTACCACCACCAAATTGCTTTTCTGCTTGCTCATGGTAGAACTAGCGACACAACCGGACTCCATCGGTTCGCTAGCGGCCCGAAATCTCTCGCTTGACGGGTTGACTTTGGCCGATAACAGCAATATTGTTATACTGGTTGCAGAACCATGCCCCAGACAGAGATTCGCTTATTTCGGACTGGCAAGGGCGAGATTCCTTCGCAGGCATGGCTTAGCGACCTGGCGGTTAGATTTCCAAAGGCGCGCAAAAAAATCTTGGCCGCAATTTTGGAGTTGGCCCAAAAGGGCATTGAGGTTAGGCGTCCAACAGCGGACTATCTTCGCGATGGGATTTACGAGCTTAGGGTGAGGCTGTCGAAAATTAACTACAGAATTCTTTATGGCTACAACGGAAGGCACATTGCGGTGCTAACTCACGGATTCACCAAGGAAAGGGAGGTTCCTGATGGCGAAATTGAGTACGCATTTTCTGCAATGAAACTCGTGAAGGAAAACCCAACCAAGTACACTGTTGAATTTGAGTTGTAAAAATGGCAAAGACTCGCGATTTTGCGAAGGTCATCCGCAAGCAGCTTGCTGCCGATCCAGAATTGCGCGCGGATGTCGAGAAGTATCGCCTGAATTTTGCAGTCGCCTCGTTAATCCTTGAGGAGAGAACCAAAGCCGGACTGACACAGAAGGAGCTTGCGGCCCTCGTCGGCACGCATCAGTCTGTAATCGCCCGACTTGAAGACGCGGAGTATAGCGGACACTCTCTTTCAATGCTCTGGAAGATTGCCGACTCGCTCGGAGCGGAACTAAAGGTAGAGTTTGTGCGACCGGTTCAAAACTATTCGCTCATCGTCTGTATTAATGCCGACGAGTTAGTCGAGTGGAAATGGGGCGGCACAGGCCCCGTTCTTTCTACAGAAAGCGCCGTTCAATTGGAGGCGGTGGCATGACGAAAAAGCAGTCGCGAAAGCCAATTGGCGGGCCTTTTCTGTCGGTGGCAGCGTTCTGTGATAACGTCATGCAGGATACTGACGGGACGATGAGCGCGATCCGCATCATCGACA
>JANNPR010000139.1:0-1400 GCA_031400345.1 Planctomycetota bacterium
GGGGGCACCTGAGTCGCTTTGCAGACACGGCATATCGGATTTAAGTTCGAAAGCACCGCATCAACTTTCTCCGGTGTGATCGAACTCAAGGATCAAGTAATGAAGGCAATCATCTTGGCGGGCGGTAAAGGCACCCGTCTAGCGCCCTACACAACCATTTTGCCAAAGCCCCTGATGCCCGTCGGCGAAATGGCTATCTTGGAAATCATCTTGCGCCAAATGCGATTCTTCGGTTTCGCCGATGTCACGTTAGCGTGCGGGTATCTGACGGACCTGATCCGAGCTTATCTCTCGTCATCGCCGATCGCTAACGACTTGAACGTAGGCTTATTCACCGAAAACACTCCACTGGGCACTGCCGGAGCGCTACGTTCCATCGAACCTGACGAAACGTTCCTGGCAATGAACGGAGACGTCCTGACTACGCTCGACTACGGAGAACTCTTCGAGGATCACTGCCGCAATGAAGCGGCGATGACGATTGCAACCTTCGACAAGGAATATGCGCTTTCTCTAGGCGTGGTCCACACCACAGCAGACGGGAGCGTGATTGGATACGAAGAAAAGCCCAAACTTACATTTCCTGTCAGCGCGGGGATCTATGTCTACGAGCCCCGGGTGCTCCAATACATTGATTTGGACCAGTACATGGATGTTCCGACACTCGTTCGACGACTGATCGATGCCGGGGAAAATGTTCGGGCATACTCAATGGACGCTTTTTGGTTGGATATTGGCAACCGAGACGACTTTGAAAAAGCAGCAGTCGCCCTCGAAACACATCGGGACGAACTTCACCTGGATGGAGTCTACGCCAGTCCTGCTTCCAATCTCCGTTGGCCGAAGTAGTCGTGACTTGCGTCGTAGGGAGTTATAGATTCCGGTCATGCCGGCGAGGTAACTCGCCCCTTCGCCCATCGCCAGTCGCGGATCCGTCCGAGCAGCGGTAACTCGACCCAGTGGTAGCTGATCAAGCCAAAGCCGACTGCCAGTGTTCCCATCAGCGCGAGAATGATTGCCGTTTCTATTACCCCGTCAAAGCTACTGGCTTTCCAAATTCGTCCCATTACGGACAACACAAGAACGTGCGAGAGATAAATCGAGTACGACGCGTCTCCAATTCGTTCTAACCAGCGAGGCAAAATCCAATTTTGGGCGACTTCCAGGCTCACCGCGCCATACACCAAAAGTGCTGCGGGGGTCCCAAACAAAACGACGCGCAGCCAACTGTGATCAAGGTCGATGTCCCTTCCAGGGAGAAATCCAACAAACATCAAGATAAACATCGCCATACCCATAAGACAGGCCGTTAAACCGAACCGCGTTATGTTCGCGTGAATCAGGATTCCAATGGCGCACCCGGCAATAAACTCGTAGGTCATGGGATGCGTGACCAAAGC
>JANNPR010000157.1:0-4118 GCA_031400345.1 Planctomycetota bacterium
GGCGCGCGACGCGTTGAACGATTCCTGCAAGAGCTTGCGGATGTGGCCAAGCAAGCCGACCCTGGGACATTGGTCACTTATGCCAACTATCCGTCGACTGAATACCTCGATCTGTCGTTCGCCGATTTCGTCACATTCAACGTTTACTTACACGATCGCGAGATTTTTTGCCGCTACCTGCACCGTTTGCAGAACCTGGTGGGCGATGTGCCGCTGCTTTTGGGTGAGTTGGGAATGGACACGATCCGACACGGCGAGATCGAACAGGCCGACTTTCTGGCAGGGCACTTGCGCGAAGTGACGCTCGGGGGTCTGGCCGGCGCGTTCGTCTTCTCCTGGACCGACGATTGGCACACGGGCGGGCACCAAATCGAAGACTGGGCCTTCGGAATCACCGACTGCGAACGTGCACCCAAGCCGAGCTTTCACGCGGTCCGCGAGATCTTCGAGGGCTCCCCCGCATCGCTCTTGGCCGATACACCGAAAGTCTCGGTGGTCGTCTGCACGTACAATGGCGGGGCCACGCTGGATCAGTGCTTGCGCTCGCTGCACCTGGTTGACTATCCCAACTACGAAATAGTCGTGGTCGATGATGGCTCGACCGACAATACGCGCGAGATTCTCGACCGCTTCCCCGAGGTGCGGGCCATCCGACAGGTCAACTGCGGCCTCAGCGCCGCGCGGAACGTGGGGATTCACGCGGCGACCGGATCGATTGTCGCTTACACCGATTCCGATTGCTTCGTGGATCGCGACTGGCTCACGTTGCTCGTCGAACAATTGCTGCGCAGCGGCGCCTCGGCCGTAGGCGGCCCTAATCTCACTCCCGACGACGGTTGGCTGGCGAGTTGCGTGGGAGCCTGCCCCGGCCAACCGATGCACGTCTTGGAAGGCGACCAGGTGGCCGAACATATCCCTGGTTGCAACATGGCCTTCCTCCGCGACGCACTGCTCGCGATATCGGGGTTCGATTACCAGTACCGGGCGGCCGGCGACGATGTCGACATTTGCTGGCGGCTGCAGCAGGCGGGTTACTGGATCACCTTCGCGCCTGGGGCGTTCGTGTGGCATCATCGGCGGCAGACGCCTCGCGCCTTCCTCAAGCAACAGGCAGGCTACGGCGAAGCCGAGGCGATGTTACGATTCCAGCACCCCGATCGCTATAACGCCCGGGGCGACGGCAAGTGGAACGGCGTGCTCTATGGCGGCTCGCTGCAGGGGTTGTGCCTCGATCGACCGCTGATTTATTCCGGCACGTTCGGCGCAGGCCTGTTTCAGTGCATCTACCAGCCTGGACCGGCCCATTGGGCCCTGTTTCCCAGTACCTTGGAATGGCACTTGGGTATTGCGCTGTGTGGTTTGGCGGCTGTCCTTTGGCCATACGCGGCGGCGATAGCGATTGGCATGTGGTTGGTTTCCCTAATCGTGGCCTGCCTGCTGTCTCTTCAAGCTCGACTCCCGGCACGGTACGACGGTTTCGTCTCGCGGCTGGTAGTGATGTTCCTGTGTTACGTGCAACCGTTGGTGCGCTCCTGGCGTCGTCAGCAGACGCGTTTCTTTTCCTATCATGGTTCGTGGGACGTTCTAGCCATCCCCGCGCCTGGCCGTCCTCGGATACCACTGGTAGGCAGCCGCACGGTGGAGTACTGGAGCGAGGAAGGGCTCGACCGACTGCACCTGCTCGGCGCGACAATCGCTCAGGTAAGCGAGCGACGATGGAACAAAACCATCGATACTGGCTGGGAGCGTTGGGACCTTGATGTGCTCAGCCACCCCTGGGCCATGGCCCGAGTCACCACCGCGCAGGAAGAGCACGGCGGGGGTAAACGGTTGATTCGGGTGCGTTACGAGGCGCGGCCCTCGGGATACACGCGCGTGCTGTGGGGACTGAGCGTGGCCATTGGCGCCGTGGGCCTAGTCTTCTGGTCGTGGCCGGCCGCCGTGGCTGGCGCCGCTCTCTTGGTAGCAACGGCGGGCCTCTACTGGCGCGGCGCCCGCCGCGCCGCGTCGACGATTTCCCTTGTCGATTCGGTCGCGGCCGACTTGGGTTTCGTGCGCTGTGAAAGCGTACGAGATCGTGCGGCCAAGGCTCAAAGCCAGACAAAACGGGAACCGTGCGAGCAGTCATCGAATGCTTAGGAAACTGCGGCGCCTCGCCCCGTATCTGGCGAGGCAACGGCGAGCCATCGCGGCCATCGTGCTCTTAACGATTACGTCAGCGACCATCGCCGCCTTGCAACCTTGGCCGATGAAGCTGCTGGTCGATCAGGTGCTGGGCGAGGGCCGCGGCTCGACGCTGGCCATCGCGGGAATGCAGTTGTCTCCCGCTGCGCTGGTGTTAGCGGCTGCCGGCGCAGGCTTCTTTCTGTTCGCCGTCGATAGCGCGCTGAATGTCGCCCTCGGCCTATCGTGGACGTTAGGCGGGCAGCGGATGGTGTACGACCTGGCGGCCGACCTGTTTGCCCGGCTGCAGCGCATGTCCCTTCTGTTCCACAGCCGCCGCAGCGTCGGCGATTCGCTGAGCCGATTGACTGAGGACACTTGGTGCATTTACACCGTAGCCGACGGTTTGATGTCTCCGATCCATCAGGCGCTCATGCTGATCTCGCTGGCCTGCGTGGGGCTTGCGCTGGACCCGGTTCTCACCGCTTGGTGCCTGGGTGTGGCGCCGCTCTTGGCAGCCGCCTCGCAGTTCTTCGGCGGCCGGCTGAAACAGCGCTCGAAGCTGGGGCGCGAGGCGACGTCGCGGCTGATGAGCTTCGTGCATCAGACGCTGGGGGCCATGCCGATCGTACAAGCCTTCGGGGCCGAAGAACGCAATCTCGGCCAGTTTCGCAACTTGGCCAAAGATGCCGTGGTCTTGGCCCAGCGCGGCAATCTGTTGGGCAGCTCCTATGAGCTGGTTACGGGGTTGATCACTACCCTGGGGATGGCCGTCATCCTGTATGTCGGGGGTGCGCGCGTGCTATCCGGGGCGATTCCGCTGGGAACGCTCCTGGTGTTCATTGCTTATGTGCGGCAAATGCAGGGGGCCTCGGGGAGCCTATTCAAGACGTTCGCCAGCCTTAAGTCCGCGGAAGCCAGTATGGATCGGCTGTTGGAAGTGCTCGAGTCCCAGGAGCTGGTGTGCGAGGCGCCCGACGCCAAGCCGCTGTCACAGCTCGCACAAGGCCAGCCCGGCCACGTGCGGCTTGAGAACGTGACGTTTGGCTACGAGCCGAATCACCCTATACTCCAGCAGATTAGCCTCGAAGCCCGACCCGGCGAGGTGATTGCTTTGGTCGGTCCCACGGGTGCGGGAAAGAGCACGCTGGTTTCGCTGATTGCGAGATTCGCCGATCCATGGCAGGGGAGAATCATCTTTGACGGAGTCGACATCCGCCGCGCTACGCTGGCCAGCGTGCGAGAGCAGGTGTCGATTGTCTTGCAGGATCCGTTCCTCTTGCCGCTCTCCATCGCCGACAACATTGCCTACGGTCGCCCATCGGCCAGTCGAGAAGAGGTCATCCAGGCTGCCATCGTCGCTCGTGCTGACCATTTCATTGGCCGCCTACCGGAGGGCTACGACACGGTGCTCGGAGAGCGCGGCGCGACGCTTTCGGGCGGCGAGCGCCAACGGCTGGCGATTGCCCGCGCGTTGCTCAAAGACGCTCCCGTATTGATCCTCGACGAGCCCACTTCCGCACTCGACTCCCAGACCGAAATGTTGTTGCTCGAGGCGCTCGAGCGTTTGATGCAAGGACGCACCACGTTCATTATCGCCCACCGCCTTTCCACCATCCGCCATGCCGATCGAATCGCGGTGCTGGAAAACGGGCGCATTGTCGAATCGGGCAGCCAGCAGCAGTTGCTGGCGGCGAATGGCCTGTTTCGCCGTCTCTATCTGCACCAATTCTCCGAGCCTCGTACTCAGGTGGTGATATGAAGCGGTGGTGGCTCAAGCTTCTCCGTTACGCTTTGCCACAGGCCGGCAGTCTGGCGTCGATTCTCGCACTCATGGTCACGGGCATCGGCCTAGGCCTTTTTAATCCCTGGCCGCTCAAGATGATCGTCGACAACGTGCTGGACGGTCAACCGCTTCCCCAGAGCATCGCCTGGCTTGCATCGTTGCCCGGCGC
>JANNPR010000166.1:0-3809 GCA_031400345.1 Planctomycetota bacterium
ATCAGCTGGACGAACTCAACGAACGAATCGAGACGGTCTTAAAGGATTGGGCTCAGCCACAAACGGAACCGCTTCCACAGGAAGTGCGAAGGGCAGCGTAAACGGAGTTCGTAGGATGGGCACTCTTGCCCGTCCATCGAAAATCTTGGACAGGCTCTTAGTTCAGTCCTTATCCGTCGATAGGGGATTTTCTCGCTTGGACCATGGAAGGCGATCGACCTTCATCACCAGTCGCCAATTGATAAAGGTTGTAATGCTCTGCTGGATAGGCAACGTACTGGAAGTGAAAAGCTTCGTACCTTGCAAACTGGTTTTAAGCGGAATGTAGAACAGGTCTCGCTCCTCGAGCGATTGTTCCGAAGCGCCCGGATGAAACCGTTCGAATCGCTTGTGAATTGTGGTGGCTTCGGCTTTCGCCTTTGCATCTTCTTCACCCACCGCGATCAAAACCGCCAGGCCTCCGCGTACCACGGGATGAGCGAAGGCAGGGTTTGCGTTGATCGTCTTAAATTTCTGTTCCGGGGACAAAAGTATAACCGCCTTGATATCTTGTCCCAATTTGATGGAGGGTAAGGACTTTTTGTTCCAATCATAGATCGCCCAATTTAATGCCAGTAGAGCACTCATATCCGCTCCGACTACACATAGCTGTTCGACGTTGAGTTTCTCGGCATTGTTTTCTCTCACGAGGAATTTTTTGACGGCGATGACGTCGTTGAGCATGAACTCGAAATCGAGCGGTCGCATTTGAGCGACGTCGAGCTCATCCTCCTTTCCATTTATAAGTTGGCGGCGAGTACTCTGTCCGTGGCCGCGCAAGTCCGGAACGATTACCGCGTGTCCTTGTCGCTGCAGCGATTGAGCAAGTTTTTCATAGTCCCCTCGCTGTCCCTTGAAGCCATGCAATAGAACTACCGGCACCGTTTCCTTACCCGGCTTTTCGACGAATTCCTCTTTCGCTTTTTGAGCACTTTTCTGAACTACCCCGCCGGGAAAGTACGTCACCTTAATGTGCACGCCGTCCTTGGTTTCCAGCGTGATATCCTGGGGCTTTGGCAGCTTGATTTTTTTGGCGTCAACGGCTTGATTCTGGGCCACCGCGAAATCGTGTACGCCACTCATGAAGCCAGCGACGATCACAATCACGGTCAATCCTAAAACCAGCAAAGCAGGTCGACGATATTGGGGAGTCATAGGATGAGGAGTTGAAGGTTAGTGGTTAGGGGATAGTGGTTAGGGGATAGTGGTTAGTGGTTAGTGGTTAGTGGTTAGTGGTTAGTGGTTAGTGGTTAGGGATCAGGGATCAGGGGGATTATTATCTGGCGGTAGATGTGAAGTCGCCGGGCAACTCGATGACTAAATACTAAGTTCCCGACAAGGGTGCGTCAACGAACGCTGCGGGGGTGGGTATGGAAGTCGGCTTCCAGGTTTGATTTGTCCTTCGGCGATAAGAATCGATTCCAATCCTCAACCACTACCCACTACCCACTAACCACTAACCACTACCAACTACCCACTACCCTCTTCCTTGCTAAATACAAGCCGATATTGCAGAATAACTTACGGCGGCTTGGCCAACGGGCCGATCGAGTCTCTGCGATTCTGACAGGAACTCGATCCCATCTGCCAGGTACCGAGGTGATATGGTGGTTTCCGAAAATGGAAATGGTCGAGATTTATCGGCGACTGGAGCGTCGCGATTGGTCACCGACTCGAGCGCCTTCCTGATTAGCCTGCTGACTCATTCGGCAGTGTTGGTCGCCCTCGGGCTAGTTCCAGTGATGCAGTCCGACACGCAGGAGACGCTCGCGATAACGGCGCCGTTCATGGAGGCGCAGGAAGAACTTACTCTCCCAGAGGAGTTCTACTTCAGTGACTTGCCCGCCGATGAGATTGGCGCGAACAGCATCGGTGATTCCGGCATGGCATTCTCCACGGCACTTGCGGTTGCTGACGTCTCGGAACTGCCAACTCCGACCGAAGTGGGGCCCGCAGCCATCGAACAAATCGATCTGAGCACCTCGGTAAGCATGCCGAAGGGGCTTCACTTCGACAATTTGGCTGTTCGCGGGGTGGCAGGTGAAGGGACCACGGGTGCTGCCGGGGCCGTGGACCGTCTGACTCAGGAGATCATGTTATCCTTGGAAGAACGAAAGACGCTGGTGATTTGGTTGTTCGATCAGTCTCCTTCGATGTTGCCCACTCGAAAAGAGATCTTGCAACGGTTCGATCGAATTTACGACGAGTTGGGGTTGATCGAAGCCTCTGGCAACAAAGTCTTCAAGAAACACTCCGACAAACCTTTACTAACGGCCGTGGTGTCGTTTGGAAAAGAAGTCAAGCTGCTCACCGAACAGCCGACGGATAGTCTCACTGAGATCAAAGAGATAGTTAACAGCATTCCAGAAGACAACGATCACATCGAACGAACCTTCAAGGCGATCTATGCGACCGCCGACAAATTCAAAAGCTACCGCACCGAGCCTTCCCCGCGGAATGTGCTGATCGTGGCCTTTACCGACGAGGTCGGCGACGATCAGCATGAAGGTCTTGAGAAAACGGTAAAGCTTTGTCGGCGATATCAAATGCCGGTCTACATCGTGGGGACTCCGGCCCCTTTCGGCCAGGAAGAAACATGGCTCAAGTGGGCGGATCCAAACCCTAACTACGACCAATCCGAGTCGTGGGGAATCGTCAATCAGGGCCCCGAAACGCTGCTGTCCGAGCGAGTCAAGTTAAGTTTTCTCACCGGCGAGGAACGTTCGCCGATGGATTCAGGTTTCGGCCCCTATTCACTAACGCGCCTTTGTTACGAAACGGGCGGTATCTACTTTACCGTGCACCCAAATCGAAATGAACGACGCCAAGTGAGTCGCGCCGAAACTGCCACGTATTCAGCACATCTGAAGTACTTCTTCGATCCGGTCGTGATGCGGAAGTATCGGCCAGACTATGTCCCCATAGAAGAATATCATCGCCGAGTGATGAAAAATAAGTCGCGTGCTGCACTCATCGAAGCCGCTCGCCGGTCTGGCGTTGAGCGACTTACCTCTCCGAAGCTCGAATTTGTAAAACGCAGCGAGGCGGGGTTGGCTGGCGAAATGTCGGATGCCCAGAAAGAAGCGGCGAGATTGGAACCGTTGATTAACAGTCTGTACGAAGTGCTGAAGCTTGGTGAATCCGATCGTGAAAAGGAATCTTCGCCGCGCTGGCAAGTTGGATACGATCTAGCGATGGGGCAAGTGATGGCCGTTAAAGTTCGCACGGAAACTTACAATGCGATGCTTGCCGCTGCCAAACGAGGGCTCAAGTTCAAAGAAGAGAAAAACAACACATGGGTTCTCACACCCGCGGATGAGGTTTCAGTGGGAAGCCAACTTCAAAAGATGGCCGAGCGAGCCAAAATGTACTTGGAGAGAGTCGCCTCAGACAATCCCGGAACTCCCTGGGCACTCTTAGCGGAGCAGGAATTGAAAGACCCGTTCAGTTGGAAATGGACCGAACGCTACACAGAACTCGCTCCACCCCCGCGACCATCCCCAGCCGCCAACAACAATACTCCTCCACCTGCCCGTCGCGATGAGAAAAAGGTCATGCTGCCAAAACCTGTCCCGCCAAAGCGCGACTTCAAGAGGCTGTAGAAGAGGTTAGAGGTTAGAGGTTAGAGGTTAGAGGTTAGGGTTCAGAAGTCAGGCAACTTGTGCCCAGGAAGGCCGTGCGGGTAATACCGTGAGTTCAGCCTCCAGCGCGCGCAGCTCGGATCTCCACCTTTTCCTCTAACCTCTAACCTCTAACCTCTAACCTCTAAC
>JANNPR010000224.1:0-1994 GCA_031400345.1 Planctomycetota bacterium
TTTTCCTGCCCAGGATGCGAGTGACCGTGCCCGGAAAGCGAGTCGCCATGGTCGCCATCAGCCTGATCGACCCAATTGCAGTGGAAGTGAGGGGTTTCGTCGTGTTCACGCTGCTGCTCATCCGAAGCCGCCCCATGCGCATGCGGGGTCGCTGCCAGTTGGCTGGCGAGAAACCCGGCAATCACAAGGAGGGATACGCAGCGTCGAAACATGGGAATCAGTTTCACCTTCTTCTTTCAGTGTACGTTACGCCGTGGGTAGCGACAATGAGCCATAATTCTAGCGGGTGAGTTCAAGTCGGCTAGGCAACGGATTAGTCTATTAATCGGTTCTTACGGTGCAATCGCTTCAATCGAATTCGACTAATGCGTCGAGTGTGCTCAGAATTGCGTGACAAGTATGAGAGTGGGGATGGTGAGTTCACCCAAACGTGCACACGGGTCCAGCGCGCGGCTTTCGCGCCACTCCCTGGAGAAGATGTGCCGTGGCACTTGAGAAAGGGATCTGCTGAATAAGCCGCTCGGCGAACAGCATAAAACGTCCAAACTTATCGAGCCTTTCGAGGACTGTGCAACGTACTCCGCTAATCTTCTGGATCTCAAAGTGGGTTGCAAGCCATTTTCGGAACTCTGAGTGGAAAAACCGATATGCGTAGTCAGCAGACAAGTCCTCTTTTGGGCAGCTTCCTGGGCGGAGCAAATTTCGTAGCTGTTTCAGTGCGCTGTAGTTGTAAACCGTCAATACAAATAGACCGCCAGGCTGCAGAACCCGCCTTGCTTCAATTAATGCGTCATTGCGGGATGCCGCACTAGGCAGATGTTCGAACACTTCTGGCGACACTACTTTCCCAATGCTATTGCTTCGAATCGGAAGAGTGCAGATGTCGCCTTGTATCAGGCAAAGGTATGGAACACGATCCTGCAAACGCTGCCGGGCAATTTGCAGACTCTCAATCGAAAGATCGATGCCTATTAATTCCCTGATTTGCGATCCGTAGGATGCAGCAATTCGGCCGGTTCCAATACCCAGCTCTAACACAAGGTCTTCTGCACATGGCATAAGGTCATAAAGAATAGATTCGGCTTCGGCAAGATTTGCGAAGTTCGAAAAATATTTATCGTAACGATGCGCGCCGAAGTCACGTCGCATCATCTCAGTCTGCTTTCGCAGGTCATCAGCAGATTGGTGGTTCGTATTTATATGTGTGCGAATGATTCCACCTTGGACGACTAGATAGTTCTCGCATGCTGTACATCGAAGCCGGCCCTCGCTAAGCGCCCCGTCTTTCGGACTGCCTCGTTCAATGCGCAACATGGCATGACAACGATCACATTCCAGTCGGTCAAGAAAAGAAAGGTGCATTTTGGCCCCTCGTTGTTGGAAAAAAATGCAGCGCACTACAACATGACGGCGCGAGAGGCGCGCGTTAGATGCGGAGATTTCGCAGAGTCAAATAACTGTCCGAGGCATCAAGTACCGCATCCGGTGGACGCCATCGAATTGACGGGAACGAACTCGCCTGAAGACCACTGAGCGAATTGGGAAGAGGTGCCAGTGCGGCGAGCTGCCACGCCGCCACATGATTCTTAGAGCTCGAAATAGTTACAGCCTGCGCTGAAACAAAGATAACGTCAGCATCATGGTCGGCACCGCTCAGGCCGTTGCCGAGCCGTTGTCCGTGCGAATCGTCAGCTGGTTGATTCGTGGCCCCTTCGTGTTGCCGCTCAGGATGCGAGTGTTTGTGCCCGGAATGCGAATGGCCCAGGTGATGGTCAGTTTGGCCGAACCAGTTGCAGTGGAAATGAGGTGTCGCGTTGTGCTTCTGCTGCTCTTCCGCCGATAGCGCCGCGTGCCCATGCGGAATAACTGCCATTTGGCTGGCGAGAAACCCAACAATCACGAAGGCAGTTACGCAGCGTCGAAACATGGAGTTCAGTTTGACCTTTCCCTTGAAGTGTACGTCCAACCGCCGGCGGCGGCAATGAGCGTCTAAT
>JANNPR010000298.1:0-4016 GCA_031400345.1 Planctomycetota bacterium
TGACCAAGCAAACGATTGAGATGGATACCATGCAAATACAACAGCACAAACCCATGTGGATTCACCTTTTGGGGTTCGTAAACATCGACCGTATGACCGGCGATGCGCTCTTCAGACCAGGTTCCCGGCGAGTCCGACATGTGAAAACTTTACGAGGCAAAAAGGTTGGTAAAGCAAAAAATGTATTACACTCGTGAACTTGATTTAAAAATCTATCTGTGTTGTTGGAAGCTGAGGATTACTATGCCTAGGGTTCATCGTCGTGGATTCACGATTATCGAATTGTTAGTCGTGATTGCCATCATCGGCATTTTAGTAGCGTTATTGCTCCCAGCGGTTCAGGCAGCGCGCGAGAGCGCTCGTCGAATCCAATGCGTGAATAATATCAAACAGTTGGCTTTGGGGGTTCACCATTACCACGACATCTACCGCCTATTGCCCCCATCGGGAATCGTCCAGCCTTCTGCCGGTGAATTTGACCCACAGTCTGGAAAAATGTTTAGCTGGATCGTGTTACTTCTTCCGCACCTCGAACAGGGAGCATTGCACAGTCAGTTCGATTTCAATGTGAGTGCGCTGCTGCAAGCCAATAATCCGCAAATGGTGCAGTTTTCGACACTGCTTTGTCCCAGCGATGGGGCTCAAGGAGAGTTTTTTCGCGATGCGACTCTGACTGGCGGAAGGTCATTCGCCAAAGGAAACTATGCCGCGTACGTCAGTCCCATGCACGTTGAATACCAGTCGCGCTTCCCTGGGGTAATTGTCGGCAATCGTGAACAGAACCTTGCCAGCGTGGTGGACGGCAGTTCCAACACAATCATGCTAAGCGAAATTCGCACGCGATCCCACCAGCAAGATCAGCGTGGAGCGTGGGTACTGCCTTGGAACGGTGCGAGCCAGATTGCTTTCGACATGCATCACGATGGTCCGGTGATCTTTGGGGAAAGCGGTTTTCGTTTCACTCCACTTAGTCTGGGTTTCACACACCGGCCGAACAACATTGGACCCAACATTGACATGCTCTATGCCTGTCCCGACCCGGCGCGAGCTCAATTGGAACGAATGCCTTGTGGTATTTGGTCGGGAGGTCCAGGACATTATCTTTCCACTGCGGCACGTAGTCGGCACCCAGGCGGCGTCAATGTCGCGTTTGCGGACGGTCGAGTCTGTTTTGTGCCCAATGAAGTGGACCAGATCGCAATGGCATACATGGTCAGCATTGACGACGGCGAATTTGTCGATGTAGGCGGGAATACGCTTTAGGCACCTTCTTCAACGGAATCGTTTTTTCCCCCAAACTGGCTGACTGGTAGCGAGGCGCTATCTCTCCTGGCTAAACTAAGCACCCGACATACTAAACCACGGTACGGCATTGACGCGTGCCTTTTGAAAGGGTCGAACTATGATTTCGCTGCAGATTGCGGTCCTGTTGTTGCTGGGTGGTGGGGGCGGCGGAATGTTGGGTATACCACCCGAGGCCGAAGATCCACTGATGGCGAAAGTCGCACCTGCCGACTGCTGGTTCTACATGACCTGGTCAGGGTCAGCTCAGCCGAGTTCATCCAGTTCGAATTCCGTCGAGCGACTTTTGTCAGAGCCACAGGTCAAGCAGTTTCAAGCCGTGTTGGCGGCGCAGTTCGATGAACTAATTAAGACGGCAGCCGGCCAGACTGGGGATCCGCAGGCACAAGCCATGGTGGCGGAATTAAGCAAGCTGTTAGCGAAACTTCGACATCATTCGGCAGCGATCTTTCTTGCTGACCTGAAGTTTGGGCCTTCCGGACCGAACGGACCTCCACAGGTCGCGGGAGGAATCCTCGTTAATTTGGGGGGCGAGGTGGCCTCTGTCAAAACGTCACTGGAAAAGTTTCAGAACGACTTCGCGACCGGGAAATTCACTAAAAAAGAAATCGAGAACGTGCCCTTTTATCGGATAGAGCTTGCCCCGACCGCGCCGGTGATTACCTGGGGTACGCGAGGGAAATATCTGATTATAGGACTAGGAGAAGGGTCAGCCGAAGAGATCCTGACACGGGCAAAAGGAACCGCACCAAGCTGGTTGACGGATGTTCGAAAGCGACTCAGCGTGCCTCGGGTTTCAACGTTTTCGTACGTTAACGTTCCAAAGATCGTGGCCTTCGCCCAATTGGCGACTCAAGATCCGAAGTTCGCCACTGGAATCAAGGCGTTCGGTGCCGACAAAATCGGCGCGATCGCGTCGATTAGTGGACTTGACGAGACGAGCTACGTCAGCCGCTGTTGGGTTCCAGTCAACGGACAACCAACCGGTCTCTTAGCGTGGCTTAATATGAAGCCACTGACGTCAGCTGACTTGAGCGTTATTCCGGCAACTGCGCCCGTGGGGATCGCCTTCAAGCTAGATCTAGCACTGATTGTCGAAGCCTGGCTTGCCATGGCGAGCCAAGTGGATCCGAAGGCCGCCGCAGATATGCAAACGGGTCTTGCCAATTCCGAAAAACAAATCGGTATCAATCTCCGGCAGGACATCTTTCAGTCTCTGGGGGATACATGGCGAATCTATGCCGACGCTCAGGGGGGTGGTTTGATTGGCGGTTGGACGATCCGAGTTTCGGTGCGTGACGGCCAGAAGTTGGGAAGTGCGTATCAGAAGTTGATGGGAATGGCTAACAACGCGTTGGGCGGACAGCCTGGCCAGCCGGCGCGTCCGGGTATGCCGACCCTTAAGACTTCACAAGTCGCCGGGCAAACTGTTTACTCGCTGGGGTTGCCTCAGCCGGGGATACCGGTTGCGCCATCTTGGTGTCTGACTAATTCTGACCTGTACATTTCGGCGAATTTTAAGCCCATTCAAAATGCCTTGGGAAGCAAGGAGGGCAAATCTTTGGCGGATGTGCCTCACGTTGCGTCGATATTTAGTGGAAATTCCGCGCCGCTGGCCTGTGCCGTGCTGGACATGAAACAGATTATTCGCACCCTCTACCCACTGTTGCAAGTAGCACAAAACGCTGCCGCTCAGGCCGGTGCCAAAATTCCGTTTGACGTTTCAAAGTTGCCGCCGGTCGACGTTGTCGAGAAACACTTACAGCCATCCGTTTACGTGCTTAATCGTATGACTGACGGCATCGAGTTTTCGTCGCGCGAAACGCTAGTCGGCGCCGGTCCCACGACTGCGGTCCCCGTTGCCATTGCGCTTCTTCTTCCGGCAGTCAGTGTGGCACGGCAGGCGGCTCAACGAACTTCAGTCGGTAATAACCTTAAGCAAGTTGGGCTGGCGATGCATAATTTTGCTGACACCTATAAGGCATTTCCAGCCGCACACAACATGGATTCCAGCGGAAAGCCGTTACTCAGCTGGCGGGTTCACATTTTGCCGTTTGTAGAGCAGGGACCGCTCTACAAAGAGTTCCATTTAAACGAGCCTTGGGACAGCGAACACAATAAGAAACTTGTAGAACGGATGCCTTCCATATACGCGCCCGTAGGGGGTGTGGATATTGGCAAGGGGAAGACGGTGATCCTTGGAGTCAAGGGTAAAGATGGCATCTTCGTGGCTCCAAAGGACAGCAACGCGCCGCTCGGCACTTCGTTGGCTCAAATCACCGACGGCACCAGCAACACGATAATGGTTGTGGAGGCGTCTCCTCAGGCGGCCGTCGTTTGGACCAAACCTGATGATTTTGAGGCAAGTGAAATCGACCCTCTCAGAGGTTTGTTGCCAGGTCTCCGTCCGGGTGGCTTCCAAGTACTAACGAGCGATGGGGCGGTGAAGCTTCTGTCCGAAAAAATCGACCGCACGGTTCTTAAGGCGCTATTTACAAAGAGTGGCGGAGAGATGGTGCAAGCGCCGTAGCGCCGTAGGGTGGGACAAGATCGCGCAGCGAGCGACGGCCCACCAATAGTGTGGCCCGCCGGGCTCCGGCGGTCTTTTCCCCTTCTTTCTCGATGAACTCAACAAGTACTCTTTCCGCCGGGGCCCGGCGCGCCACACTCCAGTCCCACCCTGACGTGTGCAATTTGGTGCTCTCAATAGAAAT
>JANNPR010000317.1:0-4163 GCA_031400345.1 Planctomycetota bacterium
CCGCGCAACAGGCATTCGTCGGCTAGTTGCCAAGGACGATGATGTTGCCGATGAAAAAGACGACAAAGATCCGCCACTGATGTAAGGTCAGTGGTCAGTGGTTAGTGGTTAGTGGTCAGTGGTTAGGGTTGGGAGCGTTGAGATAGGGTGGCACGACCCTGAGAAGTGAGGAACGAGCGTCGAAGGGCGTGGGTCGCCAGGGGAGGCTCGACTTGGCTACCGACGTATCCGTTGCGAAAAATCTGGCGCGTTAGCGAATATTTCGGCCCGTTCGTTCGCGTGGGCGCGACGCCGGACTTCATTGAAGGATATGTTTTTGTCGATCAATCCCAAGTCGTAAGCCAATTGATCGGAGTTTCCAGGCAACAAAATACGCAGATCCTTAGGTATCAACCCAGGTTTTACACGGTTCACGTGGTAGACGATATTGGTGGTGCAGTTGTTTGTGATTGAGTCGTAGAACTCCGGTTTATCGGACAGTTTATTAGCGCGTTTCAGCATGTCCACGAAAAGTTCACGAACCTGTTCCGGGGGAACATTGGCGCGATAAATATAAACGTCCGACTTCCGATAGTTGGTGCGTAATTGCACTAAATCGCGTTCGTCTCCCACGACGTAGATCAACTCGAAGTGCCGCATGGAACCCTTGACGGGTGAGTACACTTCGTTTTGTTCCAGCCTCGCTTCCACCGAGATGGCCAAGTAATCCTCGTCGTCAAACCCGAAACTGAGCATGGTGTGAGCTAAGTTGGGCGTCTCTTTAAAGGGCACCACGATGAAGTCGACGGACGTGAGCTTGTTCAAGTCGAACTCGCGGTCATAGTGATTGATGACGTAATCGTCCTGTGTTATGTACCGGCAGTTTCGAATGTTCTTGATGAAGACCAGGTCGCGATTGAATTTCGCTCGTGGCACGACCGTATGATTCGGCTGCCAGTCCCTGTGATTGGATGGTTCCAGGTAGGCAAGACTTTCGGCGCCGGAGGGGGGCAGCAGCGAGTGTCGAGCCTGACACCCTAGGTACAGCGCGCATAGCACCATGGGCCACGTCCGTTTTAAGAACGTAGCCGTAGCCCTACCAAAAGACAAAGTGCATGTGACCAACATGGCGCGCACAAAAATCGCGATCGCGATAGCAGACGAGAGTCGTGACGGAAATGAATCGCGGTAATTAGCAAACGAAGCACGTGCTACACAAGACAGCCTGCGCAGTTTCGGCAATCAGGGCAGGAAATCAGTGTGCAAAATGGAACTTGCTGTGGACCTAGCCGTTACGGCTCCGTGATGGCTTCCTTAACACGGGCCACGAAATGGGGCGACTTCCCCCCTGCCGAAAGGTCTTCGGCTTTCTTATCCGCCTGCTTCTTTTGATTGAATTCGTATAGTGCCACGCGTCTGAGGGCTTGATTATAGACGCCCCAAAACAATTTCATCCGAACGACGACGGGTTCCTTCCGTTTGCGTTTGACGGCCTTCTTTACCGGTTTTTCGGTCGTCTTATCCGTGCCGAGTTTTGCAGCGGCATCCGCTTCTTCCCGTAACGCTTTACGATTTAGGATCTTACGCGCCATGTGAACTCGAAAATGAGATACCTTAGATATTGGAAATGCCGACTGCTGCTCCGTGCGAAAGCGGCAACGGGCAGCATCATACCCGTTGTGAAGTGGGTTGAAAAGCACCGGAGAGAATGTGCCATCTGGCGCGAGGTTGAGGAGGTGATGGTGCGGAGGTGATGGGGTGAGCTGACCCACATCTCCTGACCCCCACATCTCCTGACCCCCACATCCCATCACCACAGGCACATTAGCCCACAGCCCCTAAATCGAGTGCTTGGCCATATCGCACTAGGACCATCCGTTTGAGTTTCGCGTATTTGGGTTGCTCTAGTTCCAAGTCCTCCGCGGTCAACGCGTGAGCATCCCGGCGCGCTTCTTCGAGCACCTCCGCGTCCCTCAAAACGTCGGCCACGCGTAGGGGCGGAAGTCCGTGTTGCTTGACGCTAAATAGATCGCCCGGACCACGCAATCGGAAATCGAGTTCCGCTAGTGCGAACCCGTCTGTGGTCGCCGCAAATGACTGTAACCTTTGCCGCGTTTCGGCGACATCGGAGGCCGAGAAAATGCATAAATAGCCCGGGTGCACTCCGCGGCTAATTCGACCGCGAAGTTGGTGCAGTTGAGCCAGTCCAAAACGTTCGGCGTTTTCGATAGTCATTACCGTGGCGTTAGGTATATCCACTCCGACTTCAACAACGGACGTTGCGACTAGAACCTGCGTCTCCCCGCTGCGAAAAGCTTCCATCGCCGCGTCTTTCTCAATTGCCGACTGCCGCCCGTGAACCAAACCCAACCGAAACGCTTCCAGCTCGCCGTTTGACAAAGTCTCGAACGCTTGTGCCACGCTGGCCGCCGATACGGACTCCGATTCGTCGACCAGCGGCGTGATCACAAATCCTTGACGGCCTTCGCGTAGTTTTTTGCGAAAGAACTCCCACCATTGCTCACGTTGCGAGCCATCACTCACGTAAGTTTGTATGGTCTGCCGACCAGGCGGCGGTGATCGCAAGACCGAGGTATCCAAATCGCCAAAAATGGTCATCGACACCGTGCGTGGAATAGGTGTGGCCGTCATTACAAGATAGTGTGGATCTAAACCCGAATACTTGAGTTTGGCGCGTTGGAGCACACCGAATTTGTGCTGTTCGTCAATAATCACCAATCCCAATTTGGCAAACTGCACATCTTCCTGCAGAATTGAATGAGTTCCCACTACCAAGTCGATTTGTCCCTCCGCGATCATGTTCAATGTTTCTCTACGCAATGTGGCGGTCAAGGATCCCACCAGCAAGGCAATCCGTACGCGGCTTTGGTCCAAATTCTTGGTCAACGTTCGGGCATGCTGGCGCGCCAAGACTTCTGTGGGCGCCATAAGCACCGCTTGATAACCGTGAGCCACCGTCAGCAGCATGGCATATTCGGCAACTACCGTTTTGCCGGTACCGACGTCCCCCTGCAGCAAGCGATTCATGGGAACTTCATTCGCCAAATCGGCGCAGATCTCCTTCAGGGATTGGTTCTGATCGCTCGTTAGTTCGAAGGGAAAGAGCCTGCGAATACGTGAATCAATCCGGCTGTCGCAGGTGAGTTTGGGAGCCCGTCGGTCCCCTCTCAGTTTTGCTCGACGAATTGCCAGCGCCAATTGCATGACCAGCAGCTCTTGATAAATGAATCGGCGTCGTGCTTGGTCCAGACTAAGACCGTCCGTCGGCGCATGAATCTGCGGCAATGCTACATGTATCGGCGACAATTGATGTTGTTCTAGGAAATCCTCAGGAAAAACCTCCTCCAGGACTTTGGCGTGAGTTTCCACAACCGACCGAATGATTCGCCGCATTTGGGGTTGATTTATGCCGGCGGTAAGTGGATAGATCGGAAGAATTTCCCCCCGCGGTGGAGTTTCGTCGTTAGCGAGTGGCGTAGTTTGCGGGTGGAGCATTTCCCAGCGAAAGCCGGCACGCCGGGGCTGACCAGCCACCAGGATTCGTTGACCTACTCGAAACTTATTTTGCAGATACGCTTGATTGAACCACAGGCAGCGCAGGTATTGGTCATCCTGGCGGATGAGAATTGCCGCTATCGAACGTCCCAGTCCGGTGTTGCGACAGTCGGTTTCTTCGATCGTTCCGCAAACGCTCGCCGTTTCGCCTTCTGACAACTCAGCAATCGAACGTAATCGGCTCAGGTCTTCGTAATCCCGTGGAAAGTAGAAGAGGATATCCCGGACCGTGAACAATCCCAAGCGGCCGAGCACTTCGGCGCGTTGTGGACCGATACCCTTAACGAATTGAATAGGTTTTGAAAGGATCTCAGGCGATGAATTGGCGCTTGTTTCAACCTTCGGCATGAAGCTATTTTAGCAGCTCTAGGAAAAGTGCCAGCCGTTCTGAGCAATTTACGAGCGATCGATGAGCCACGCAGCTGGAGCCTCGATGCCACGTACGATCGATTTCAAAAACCTGGCAGCCGGTGCGCCATCCACCAACCGGTGATCAAAAGTCAGGCTGAGCGTGATCTGTTGGCGAGCGACCACCCGCCCATCTTCCAACACGATCGGCTCGAAGCGAATCGCGCCTAATCCCAAGATGGCCGATTCTGGATAATTAA
>JANNPR010000330.1:0-8632 GCA_031400345.1 Planctomycetota bacterium
GCTGTTTCTGCCGTAAAGCAATTCGGAAGAAGGTGCTAAGCAACCTTTGTTGTTGTTCTTTCATGGCGCCGGAGAACGAGGCTATCAATTGGACTTAGTTAAGGTTCATGGACCACCCAAAATCGTCGCGACGAAACCAGACTATCCTTTCATAGTGGTTTCGCCACAGTGCCCCAAGAATCAAACGTGGAACGTCGAAGATCTTACCAAGCTGCTCGACCATGTGACTGAGGAGCATGCCGTTGACGCCGAACGGGTTTACGTATCGGGGTTAAGCATGGGGGGCTATGGGACTTGGAAGTTAATTGCGGCGCACCCGCAACGCTTTGCGGCAGCGGTGCCAATCTGTGGAGGCGGCGATCCTACAAAAGGGATGGACCTGAAGGACACTCCCATCTGGGTCTTTCACGGCGCCAAGGACACAGCTGTTCCGCTATCTCACAGCGAAGAGATGGTAAAGGCCGTCGAAGCCGCGGGCGGCAAAATCAAATTCACCGTCTACCCCGAGGCCGCCCACGATTCTTGGACCGAAACGTATAACAACCCGGCTTTGTACGAATGGATGCTCGAACACCGTCGCAAATCAGAAAAATAGCGGAACGAACGCAGTACTCCGTCGACACAGCACACGGAGGGCCTATTAAAAGCGATCGCCTTTAGGGTCAACGACGTTGTCTCAGTTCTGTTCCCAGAATCGCCATGCCGGTTGGTGGTCTGATCGGTATAAGTCGTTCCTTGACGACCAACCTCAGGCGAACGGGTTCATCGATTGGATTCAAGGTGGTTCCAATTAATGCCGCCCCATTCGGGGTTGGAATCCGATGTTTGTGATCGCTCTTGGCATGAACGCACCCGCTCGGGTTTCAACCTTGTGTTTTGTCTTGACGTCATCGTTGACAGTATGGTAGGGACTAGTAGGCCGGAGACACATCTCCGCACACTCATTGCAAAGGGCAGTCGTTTGTTCGTGTTTAATCGATACTTGCTGCGACTCTTCGCTAAGGTCTGGTTCGTTTGGTTTGCCAGCCTGACGGGCATGTATTTCGTGGTGGAGGTTTTCACGAACCTCGACGAATTTATTCAGATCAGCAAGAGTTTCGGCGGATGGCTAGCCGTATTGCAGGAATACTTCGCGCCGCGCATCATGTCTTTTTTTGATCGCACGTACGGGCTTTTTGCGTTGATGTCGGCAATCTGTGCGCTCGCATGGATGCGCATGAATAATGAACTGACGGCGTTAATGGCCTCAGGAATTTCCAATCGGCAGATTATCAAACCATTACTACTTGCCGCCATGGTGATGAGCGTGATGGGTATTGCGAACCGCGAGTTCATGTTGCCTCGCGTGCGAGATAAACTCGCCCGCAATGCTCAAGACTGGGCGGGCAGCCGTGCCAGACCTCTGCAACCCTGCTACGATCATGAAACCGACGTATTCCTGAATGGCCGCAATGCCTTTACCCTGGATGAACGAATCGAATTACCCAGCTTTCGGTTGCCGAGAACTATTAGCGGGTTCGGTCCACAGATCTCTGCCAAGGTGGCTTACCATCAACGAGCGACTCATGACCGCCCGTCTGGCTATCGATTTCAGGGAATCGAACAACCCACGTCCATGGCGGATGTTCCATCCGCGTTTATCGACGGGCGTCCGGTTGTCTTCAGCCCTCATGACACAACTTGGTTGGAGCCGGACGAGTGTTTTGTGGTCAGCAAAGTCGACTTCGATCAACTCACCGGCGGCGCGTCATGGCGACAGTATGCCTCCATGCCGCAACTGATTGGTGGTTTGCGAAATCGCAGCTTAGCTTATGGAGCGGACGTGCGATTGGAAGTGCACCGACGGTTAGTGCAGCCCTTTTTGGACATGACCCTATTTGTCTTGGGACTTCCCGTGGTATTGAGCCGTAAGGGGCACGGCGTCGTGGTTTGCACTGGGCTATGTCTGTTGTTGACGACACTGTTTTTTGTCGTAGTTATGGCCTGCCACGCGATGGGGCAGCGCGGATTTCTTTTGTCACCTGCTTTAGCGGCGTGGGGGCCGCTGATTGTCTTCGTGCCATTGGCGCGGACCGCTTCGCGAAGTATTTGGGAGTAAGCGATTTTGCGTTGTCGGAGTTCGAGTGCTTAGGAGTTGGGCATGGCTGTTGAATTCCCATCGCCTTGGGTAGATGGATTGACAATCGGCGCGGTACTCGCGCGGACGACCGCGAAGTTTCCCGACCGCGATTCACTGGTTTTCCCAAAATTGGGAATGCGTCAAACTTGGTCGGAGTTTTCGGCCTGCGTCAACGCAGCCGCGCGCGCTTTGCTGGGGATGGGAATCACAAAGGGCGACCATGTTGCCGTGTGGGCGACGAATGTTCCCCAATGGGTGGTGCTGCAGTTTGCCACAGCGCGAATTGGAGCCGTCTTAGTCACGGTCAACCCCGCCTATCGCACGTTTGAATTGTCGTACGTCCTCAAGCAAAGTGACTCGGTTGCGTTGTTTTTGGTAGATCGGTTCAAGGGTTCCGACTATTTAGCGATGATCGCTGAGGCTTGCCCGCAGTTAGCCGCGTTCGAACCGGGACAGCTGAACTCCAGCGATTTTCCCCATTTGCGCTGGGTCGTGGCATTGCAGGGAACTCCGCCACGGGGCTGCACGTCGTGGGACAGCGTACTGCGGCTGGGCGATTCGGTGTCACCGGAACGAGTCGACTCGATCAGTTGCCAATTAGCAGCCACCGATCCCATCAATATCCAGTACACATCCGGTACGACAGGTTTTCCCAAGGCGGCGATGTTAAGCCATCGAAATTTGTTGTTAAACGGTTTTCATGTTGGCGAATGCCAAAATCTCAGCGAGCGCGACCGAATCTGTATTCCCGTACCCTTCTATCATTGCTTTGGTTGTGTGTTGGGCACGCTTTGCGCCGCGATATACGGGTCCGCGATGGTAATTCCCAACGAGTACTTCCAGCCGACGGCTACGTTGGAAGCCATTGAGCAAGAGCGAGCAACAGTGATTTATGGCGTCCCCACAATGTTCATTGCCCAGTTGGAAGACGCAACGTTTTCCCAGCGCGACCTAACGTCGCTGCGAACCGGCATCATGGCAGGTAGCCCGTGTCCAATTGAGACCATGAAACAAGTCATCAAATGCATGGGGGCTCATGAAATCACGATCGCGTACGGCCAGACCGAGGCATCGCCTGTCGTAACCCAAACACGTACTGACGACCCGTTTAATCTACGTGTCGAGACAGTCGGACGCCCACTTCCGGGAGTGGAGGTGAAAATCGTAGATCCAGGAACAGGCCAGGAATTGGACAACAACGAACAAGGCGAGCTATGCTGCCGTGGGCACGTAGTGATGCTCGGCTATTACAACAATCCGGAAGCAACGAACGCCGCGATCGACTCGGAGGGCTGGTTACATAGCGGTGACTTGGCAGTTCGCTTGCCAAACGGTTACTACCGAATCACCGGGCGAATCAAAGACTTGGTGATTCGTGGCGGAGAGAACATTTATCCGCGCGAGATCGAAGAATTCCTGTTTCAACAACCGTCGATCGAACAGGCCTCAGTGGTGGGCCTCCCGGACGCCAAGTACGGTGAGGAGCTGTGCGTGTGGGTGAAGCTTCGGCAAGGAGCCACGCTTACCGAAGACGAGCTGCGTGCTTTTTGCCGCCAGCACTTAGCTCATTACAAGGTGCCGCGATACGTGCGATTCGTGGACGTCTTTCCGCAGACCGTCACCGGTAAAATCCAGAAATTCAAAATTCGTGAACTGATGATCCAGGAGCTGGGTTTGCAACAACCCGAAACGGCTTAATCTCGAATTATGGTCATTCGAGATACCTGGCAATCTCATGGCACAGCCCTTCGATTTCGGTGACTAGTTGTTGCGTTAGCCCGTCGGCGTCCTGCCACACTTCGCGGCTTGCGCGTTCTTCCAAGATGGCCGCGATTTCTCGGCTGCGGTCCGATCCTAGGATGCGCATGGATCCCGCGACCGTGTGGAGTGTCAGCCGCAATCTCGCTGCATCGCGCTGCTCAATTGCCTTGTGCAAATTGTCGATCATCGTTGGCGATTCATTGAGGAACGACAATACGACTTCGCGCAACAGCTCTTCGTCCTCCTGAACGATGGAACGCAATCGTTTCCAATCCAGCATACGACTAACACTTTCTATTCTTGACTAATACTTCATCGATGGTTTCAAAAAGTTTTTGAGGACGGATGGGTTTCGAAACATATCCATCCATTCCGGCCGCCAGAAAGGCTTCTTCATCCCCTTTCATGGCGTGTGCCGTCATGGCAACGATTGGGGTATGCTGCCCGGAATTCTTCTCGTGTTGTCGAATTGCAGATGTGGCCTCGAGGCCATCCATCTCGGGCATTTGGACGTCCATCAAAACCAGATCGAACTGTTGAGACGATATAGCGGCAACGGCTTCCTTTCCATTCTCGGCCACGACTACATGGTGTCCTCGTTTTTTCAGTAGTCCCAATGCGAGCCGTTGATTCACCACACTATCTTCTGCCAGCAGGATGCGGAGCGGGCGGACTTTGTTCGGCAGGACCGGCCCCCACTTGGGCTGGTCCGTGTGGCCCTTTTGTCCCTGCCGGATCAATAATGCGACGAGCAGTTCGGATTGCTTAGGGGGCTTTAACAGGTGCGAAACCTGCCCCATTTTTTCACAGCGCGCGATGCTTCCGGTTTGCTCACCCGAAACCAACATCATAATCCAACCCAATCGGGGCTCGAGTTTTGGGTCCGCTCGTACCGATTCGATTAAGGCAAAGCCGTCCATTCCTGGCATTTGTTCATCAGTAATCACTAAGTCAAATTGACTGTGGTTCATCGCGGCTTCCCGCAAGCGTTCATGGGCAGTTCGGCCATCCTCCACAACGCTGGGGTCGATCTCGCAGCGGCGAAGAGACTCTTCCACCGCCCGCCGACTGGCAGGATTGTTATCTACTAACATTACCTTCAAGTCTCGGATACCTTTGCTGCGGGCCAAGCGTTCCAAAGGGAGCGGTTTTTCGACCGGTTGCATTTTGGCTGTAAAGTGGAAAATGCTTCCCTTCCCGACTTCGCTCTCCAGCCAAATTCGACCTCCCATTAGCTCGACCAACTTAGACGAGATCGAGAGACCTAATCCGGTGCCACCGAAGCGACGCGTCATGCTATTGTCCGCCTGTTCAAATGGGACAAAGATCGTGGCATGCTTGTCACTTGGAATGCCGATCCCCGTGTCGCGAACGACAAAATGCAGCTCGACTTCGTCGCTTCCCCATTTGGTAGTTTCTGCAGTTACCTCGATTTCGCCCTGATTCGTGAACTTAATTGCATTCCCGACCAAGTTTACCAGAACCTGTCGGATGCGATTTTGCTCACCGATTAGAAAATCGGGTACGTTTGGATCCACTCGGAAAATCAGCTCCACACCTTTGCTGTGGGCTCGGTATGCCAGCGTCTTCATGGCGTTGCCCAACCGTTCGCGCGGTTCGAATTCGACGTTATCGATGCTCAGCCGTCCAGCCTCGATCTTCGCGAAGTCCAAGATGTCACTGATGATTGCTAACAGTGACTCGGCAGACTCCTGCAGGATAGTCAAATACTCGCGTTGCTCTGGAGTTAATTCCGAATCGATCAACATATCGGCGAAGCCCAGGATGGCATTCATGGGTGTGCGGATTTCGTGGCTCATATTCGCCACGAATAGGCTCTTTGCGCGGCTTGCGGCTTCGGCAGCGTCTTTGGCATGGCGGAGTATCGTTTCGGCTTCCTTGCGATCGGTAATGTCCCGTAAAAAAATTGCGAAACCTCCGCTTCCTTGCAGCGAAATCGGTTGCGCCGCTAATTCCGCCACGAATTCCGTATCGTCTTTGCGACGCAAAAGAAGTTCTTGCCGTTGTCCAGACTTGCTGGCGACTTGTTTGTCGCCAGAATATCTGGAAAGGTTTTCACGAAAAACGAATCGTGATCCTTCCGCCACCAAGAACGATTCCATTTCCTTGCCGATGAGGTCCTCACTCTGATGCCCGAACGTCCCCCACACCGCTCGATTCGCCTCCACGATATGGCCGTTCTGATCGAGTAGCACGATACAGTCCATCGCCGTTTCCAAGATGGCTCGCTTACGCGCTTCACTTTCCCTGAGTTGGTCTTCGGCGCGCATGCGATTGGTCACATCCCAGAAAATCACTTGCACTCCATTGACTTGTCCAGCAGTGCCGTAGATTGGAGTCTTGATGACTTGCACGTACGCCTTGTCTCCACCAGTGAACTGCGTAGTCTCGACTTCGTTGAGGACCTGTTGTGTTTGCATAACGTGATCGTCATCAGCTCGATATTTGTCAGCCAGAGTTTTGGGGAACAAGTCGTAGTCTGTCTTGCCAATTACCGCGGCGGGGGCCCGGCCCAGCCGCTGGCAGAACGATTGGCTCGCAAACGTGAATCGGCCACTTCGGTCCTTGCGAAGGAGATTAATGGCCAGATTCTCAACCAAAGAAAGGTAGTGTGCCTGAGAATCCCCGAGCACTCGTTCAATTCTTGCGCGTTCAGCGGCTTCCGTTTGGAGCTCACGGTTGGTCTCGGCCAACTCCACCGTACTCTGGCGGATTTGTTGCTGCAGGGCGGCGTGCTTTTTTTCTGTGCTCCGCTTGTGATCGATCATCCGGTAGCCGAACAGACCGACGCCCCAAACGGGGATTAGGCCCAGGCAGAGATTGATCAATTGATGACCAACCTGAAAATCTCCCTTCCCCAATTGTGAATGCGCAAACAGTCCGCCAACCGCCAATGCGGTGCAACCCAATGCCACCAAGAGCGGATAGCGAGGCAACGACGATTGGAATGCAGCCAACACAACAAAGATGTATAGAATGGCGACGGATGTACCTGCCGGGGCCAGGCAATCTAGTGCGAACACAAACGCGGATAGCATTGCAAGAACAGGAAGCAGAAACTTTATCCGTTTCATACGCAGTCGACCCGTGGCGAAGCGGTTGCACACTCAGACAGGCCCTTAGGGTACCGACGCGCACAGTGAATTGCCAGAATTCCGGAACTAGTTGTCCGTCGATATCAGAATGGTGCAGCGGGAAGTCCGGCTTCGTACTTATTTCCTGCGGCCTGCCCTAAAATGCGCCGCAACTCTGAGTTTTCAGAAACTCAACCAGAGATTTTGTCGGCCCCGAAAGTTTCAAGACAGGAGCAAACTCGACGAACTCTTCGTCTACCTGACGAAACAACTTTAGCATCTGAGCCGATGTTGAGCAGATCCGCTTAAACCCTTCTTCAAATGCGGGCCGGTCGGCCCAGTCGGCATCGATTGAGGACGGCAACAATGCGGAAAGAGCAACGATTAAGGATGTCATTTTGGCATCCGGTTGAGCCAGAAGTTTGTCGAGCGAAGTGTGTGACTCGATCAACTCCGCAAATGTCGCGGGCAAACGCCAGACACGCGCTAAGACTCCGGCGGCTTGAGCGTGCGTCCAATTAAACATTTCCTGTTCGAGACTCGATAACCTCTGCGACCCGTTGGCACGAGCGGTCAGCAGCTGTTGATACTCGGAGGGCAGCTCCTTCGCCAACAACGGTATGGCCATGTCCTGCAGGAGTGCAGCGGCAAATAAATCGTCGGCATCTTGTAGTCGCAACAAGCGTCCTATGGCACGCGAAAATACTCCCCGTCGAAGGGAATCTTGCCACAAGAACTTAAGTTCAAACGGACCGCATTTTGGGTTCGGCAGGACACTAAACACAGCGTTCCAGAGCGCAAAGTTTTTGATTGTGCGAACGCCGACCAAAGAGATCGCCAGACGGATGCTGGAAATCTCCTGAGCAAACCCAAAGTACGATGAATTCACAAATCGGAGCACTTGGCCCGTCAATCCAGGATCGGACTCGATAGGTGCAGCAAATTCAGGCGGTCCGTTTTTGGCATCCTGCGATAGTTCCAATAACCGAATAGCGCTTTGCGGCAAGGCCGGCAGTTGCGCGGCACTAAGTAAGTCATTTAGACTTCGCGTCGATTTGGCAAGGGACATGGAAGTTGCCTTTTGTACTGTCCATCAGGTACATGTTGTTCACGGGCTATCGGATTTGCCCACGAAGAAACGTAGGACACTAAATCACCAAACGCAAACAAGGTCTAGCGCCGCAGCGTCCTGTAGATTACCTAGCATCCCCAGCTTTTCCCTATGCGTCAGCGGTGGAAACTTATTGACAGACTACGGTTACGTCGCTTCCCATGACGATCGAAGAAGATTCTTTGGACATTTTTACGTGCGAATGTACGGATTCTTCCGCCCGTGCACACTAATAACTATTGAGTTGTGTTCGGTAACCCGAAGATGCTTTATTCCTAAAGCTTTTTCCGGATCGTTGTTGTACAGGGTGGTTGTTACGTGGAGATTCGATATGCGGCTAACATTGCGAACGATGCTGGCCTACTTGGATGGCATTTTGGACCGTACCGAAGCGCAAGAGTTGGGCAAGAAAGTCTCCGATAGTGAATTCGCATCGAATTTGGTCCAACGCGTAAAGGATGTGACGAAACAGCCCAGGTTGAACGCACCAAAAGTTGACGGACGTGGGCTTGGTCTGGATGCCAATAGCGTGGCTGAGTATCTCGA
>JANNPR010000340.1:0-3473 GCA_031400345.1 Planctomycetota bacterium
GACAGTCGTGGTCCATACATTTTCACCAACGGACACTCGGTCCCCAGAAATGCAACGACGATCGCGTGGCGATCGGAGAATTCGCCCAATGTGTAATCACGACCCCGGTAATCCTTAAGCTGAAAACCGGATAGCTTGTGACCAATTTGGGGCGTAGATGGCACCTCGTTCGCATTCGATTTTTGAACGAACGCTGACAGCCAGGTGGTCACGAGTATACAAAGGAACTGCCACGTCAGATTTCGAGCCATACCATGCTTCCTAGTAATGGGGTTTTGTCATTTAACCCCGAGCAGCGATCGATGTTTCGACGCGCTACAAACTGAGCAACGCGGCTTGCAAGCTGAGACTTTACCAGTCAATCTATTTGATTCCAATAGATTCGTTCTTTCGACCTACCCACTTAATGAATACATGGCAAGTTTAAACTCGAGGTAGTAATGCGATTCTGGTGTATGTGCTTGGCGGCCTTCCTGGGACTGATGGCTAATGGTGCTAACGTTTGCGCGGAAAACTGGCCCCAATGGCGCGGACCCAAGCTCGACGGCATCAGCGCCGAGAAAGGCATTCCGATCACTTGGAGTCAGGAAGAAAATGTTGCTTGGCGTGTTCCGCTGCCGGGTCCAGCGGGGTCGACACCTGTCATCTGGAACGATCGTGTTTTCTTGACCAGCGTTAACGGCGACAAACTGGAGCTGTTGTGTATTGGCACCAATGGAAAACCGCAGTGGAGTCGGCAAGTCAGTTCTGGGAATAAAGATGTCCGCAACGACGAAGGTAATTCCGCCTCGCCATCTCCCAGCACGGATGGAGCTCACGTCTGGGCTATGTTCACCGATGGAACCTTGGCTTGCTTTGACGTTCAGGGCAAGGAAGTCTGGAAAGTGTCGTTGCAGGAACGCTTCGGGAAATTTGCGATCGAATTCGGAATGACGTCAACTCCGGTTTTGGATGGAGACCACCTTTACCTGCAGCTGATTCATGGAGAGGGAAATCCGAAAACGCGGGAAGCAACTGTGGCGAAACTCGACAAACTTTCTGGAAAGACTATTTGGAAAGTTGGACGCCCCAGCGAGGCTCACACAGAGAATGAACACTCCTACGCATCACCGACTATTTACCAGGATAACGAAAGAGCGTTCTTACTAACTCATGGTGCCGACTACATCGTTGCGCACGATTTGAGTGACGGGCATGAGATCTGGCGATGCGGCGGATTGCACCCTCCGGCGCGATACGATCCGACCCTTCGCTTTGTTTCTTCCCCTCTGGCCATTCCGGGTTTTATTATTGTTCCGTCGGCAAAGAAGGGGGTAACGCTGGCGCTCAAGCCGAGCGGCGCGGGAGATATCACCTCGCAATCAGAATTTCATTTATGGAAGTTCGGAATCACGCCGGACGTACCTTCCCCCCTGATTGTCGACGAGATCGTGTATTTGTGCCGCGAGAACGGCAACTTGATCGCGCTCCATCTGAAGACCGGCAAACAATTCTACGAAGAGCGTACATCGGAAGGGCGACATCGAGCCTCACCGGTATACGTGGACGGGAAGATTCTTTTGACGTCACGTGATGGAGAAATCAGCGTTTGCCAGCCTGGACCTCAATTCAAATTGCTGGCGCGCAACAAGTTGAACGAACAAATGTCTTCGTCACCAGCTATCGCAAATGGCATTCTCTACTTGCGCACATTCAACGCCCTTTACGCCATTCGAGACCCTACGTTGGCGATAGCGGATTGATCACTCACTCACGCTCCGCACTCCATGAGGAAGCAGAACTCTTAAAGGCATGTTCATGAGATTTACTAGCCCTATCCCGCTGATTGTCACTATCCTTTATGTATGGAACTCGCCGGGGAACGCTGCCCATGCGGACGAATTTGTCCTTAAGAAGGGCGATCACATCTGCATTATCGGTAACACTTTGGCCGATCGCATGCAGCACGAGGGCTGGCTGGAAACATTACTTCACGCTCGTTTCCCCGAGCAGCAATTGACCATCCGTAACCTGGGCTTCTCAGCCGATGAACTCACCGTCCGCCTTCGCTCAATGGACTTTGGTCAGCAGGATCAATGGCTGTCGGGGAATGCCCCTGTGCCACAGCCCGGCAAACTATCGAGCATGAAGAATGTCAGCGAAAACCGCTTCGCGCTTACCAACACCAAGGCCGACGTGGTGTTGGCATTCTTTGGATACAACGAATCTTATGCGGGTGAACAAGGGTTAGCCAAATTCCGCAGTGACCTAGAAGAGTTTATCAAGCACCAGTTGTCACAAAAATACAACGGAACTTCTGCACCGCGGTTGGTGTTGTTTTCGCCAATCGCGCACGAAAACTTGAACGACCGCAACCTGCCTGATGGCAGCGAAAACAATAAACGCATTCAGCTGTACTCGAACACGATGTACGACGTCGCCAAGGCCCACCAGGTGGCCTTCGTCGATTTGTTTGAGCCCAGCCAGAAGCTTTACGCCAATCATAAACAGCCGTTAACAATAAATGGCGTCCACTTAAACCCGTTTGGCAACCGGCTAGTCGCGGAAGTGATCGATCAAGCATTGTTCGGCCCGGCAGCTCGACGCGATCCCGCCTCGCTGGAGAAGCTTCGTGAGGCGGTGGCTGACAAGAACTTCCACTGGTTCCAACGCTACCGCGCCACCGATGGCTATTCCACGTTCGGTGATCGAGCCTTTCTAAAATTCGTCAATGATCAAAGCAATTACGAGGTCGTTCAACGTGAGCTGGAAGTGTTGGATGTGATGACCTCGAATCGTGACCAGCGCATTTGGGCACTGGCACAAGGGCGCAACATCAAGGTGGATGATAACAACGCTCCCCCATTCATACCTGTGATCTCAAATAAGCCGGGGGCAGGGCCAAATGGAACTCATATCTTTCTTAGCGGCGAAGAGGCAATCAGCAAGATGACCATTCATAAGGGTATGAACGTCAGCCTGTTTGCTTCGGAAGAAATGTTTCCCGAACTAGCGAATCCGGTGCAGATGGCGTTCGATACCAAGGGACGGTTGTGGGTGGCAGCTTGGCCCACCTATCCGCATTGGCGACCTCGTGAACCGATGAACGACAAACTCTTGATCTTGGAAGATACCAATGGCGATGGTCGAGCTGATGTGTGTAAGACTTTCGTCGGCGATCTCCACAACCCAACGGGTTTCGAGTTCTGGAACGGCGGTGTACTAGTTGCTATGGCGCCGGATTTGATTTTCCTGAAAGACACGGATGGCGATGACAAGGCTGACGTGCGTGAACGAGTTCTGCATGGACTTGATTCTGCTGACACGCACCATACTTCGAATAGCTTTACATTCGATCCCGGCGGTGCTCTTTATTTTCAGGAAGGTACATTTCACCATACTCAAGTGGAGACGGCCTACGGGCCTCCGGTACGCTTAGCCAATGCGGGTGTCTTTCGATACGAACCGCTGGCACAGCGCTTCGAAGTGTATGT
>JANNPR010000385.1:0-3144 GCA_031400345.1 Planctomycetota bacterium
GATCAGCGAAGATTAGTGTTCCTTCACCAGTCAGGATCACATGGTGCGCTAGGATTGGTCGTGCGCATTGTTCGCTAGCGATTTTAAGTATCGAGACAACAAAGCTTTTCCGTACGTTATGGAATTGGGACAGTCCAACTACTTCGACTATTCTAAGTTCGTTGCCGATCAGAAACCTCGAGCGAAAAGAAAGATCGGGGAACACTAATCGCCGCTCATCGAAAAATGAGGATACGTTCTTCCCGAATAAGTAGCCTGTTAGTGTTGTCTTTACCTTCAGCAGCTAATGTCCGTCCGACATTCTTCAGCATTTTGATTTACAAATCACGCAACGAAAGACGCCCCATTTCTTCGGTGATTTCCATTCGTGAAGATCGCCGAAAATTAGTGTTCCTTTCCCATTCAAGGTCAAATCGGAGTAGTGCACAGGCCGTTAAACCACCGAGGCGAGCTCGATGGCGATTAGTTGAGAGCGTCTAACCGCTATGGTCCCGCTGCGGAGATACCCAGAAAAGCCTTTCCAGCGGAGCAGAACCTACCACCGCCACCAGTAGACGCCGCCGATCAGAAATCCGCGTGCGCTCCAGGCAATCGTCCGCAGCCAATTCGACTGGACGAGGCGATGAATTCTCTGTTCGTCATACCCCAAGGCGAGCGATCGGTGGAGCGGAACTTGCCACCAAGTTGTCGACGCCCAAATTAGTGCCAGCAGAACTCCCGCCGCCAGGAAGGCCGGCGAGGTGCGTAACTCCGGAGACCAGACGAACAGGCATAGTGCTGAAAGCGCTTCCACAAGCATCGGACCAACTACAACCAGCGTGGTGCGAGACTGATGCAACTTGGAGTAGTCGCGGAAATGCTCGGCCCCGACGTAGGCCATTAGCGGATAATGCACAACCTGGACGAACCAGATCACGCCTACCATCAACAGGGTGCTGAGCAAGTGTGCAGAAAGTATTGCCAACTCGGACATGCGAAGCCTCTTAGCCGCTCGGTAGCCGGTAACGACGGCGAATAGCTCTGGATTATGAAGGGTCTATTGAACGTTATGGACGTATTGTAGGTCAACTTGAGTCGGTGGCCAACTCAGATTTTTAACTTTAATCCGACCGCTTTACGCTGTTATTTCTCACGAAAGTTGGATTTAATTTCAGTTAAAAGAGCCGTTGGATGACTGCCAGTTGACGACCGACTCGGGGTTGCATATAAATCATGCGAACGATTTGAACGTTTTCTGGAATAGTCAAAAGAGTGGTATTGAGGGAAAGAATCGGACGTCTAAACCTTCGACAAACATCAAAAGCCAACCCGGGTGGTTACCACTTCGACGACAGGCCAGGCAAAGCAAATCGCTTCAGTTACCAAACTCGTTCGACTTAAATTTCTCATGTTTAACAAGGAATGTGTTATGTCGTTTGCTCTGAAATGTGCCGTTGCCGTAAGCGTCTCTGCCATACTGTTGGTTGCATCGCCAGTTGCCGAGGCAGGCAAGAGGGGTGCTAGTACGTCGATCAGGACTGTCGCGTTCAAGAAGGACGCGAAGATGGATATCGTCGACACCGCGGTTAGTGCGGGCTCGTTCAAGACCTTAGCCGCTGCACTTAAAGCGGCCGGACTCGTGGACACGCTCAAGGCCAAGGGGCCGTTCACCGTTTTTGCTCCTACCGACGAAGCTTTCGCGAAGTTGCCCAAGGGAACCGTCGAGACCCTGCTCAAGCCCGAGAACAAGGAAAAGCTGACGGCGATACTCACCTATCATGTCGTCGCCGGCAATGTAAAGGCCGCAGACGTCGGAAAGCTGAAATCCGCCAAGACAGTACAAGGACAGACCGTGGCGATCGATGCCGCAGATGGCGTAATGATCAACAAGTCTAAGGTCGTCAAGGCTGATATCGAATGCAGCAATGGCGTGATCCACGTCATCGACTCAATTCTGATGCCGAAAGAATAATTCGTGTGATCGTGGTCATGGCTGGCCAACCGCGGCCAGCCATGACCCTTTCTGTCCCCACTCATTCCTGACCAATGACTCATCGCTGACGACTGACACGTGATACTTTTCGGATGTGAACTATCAGCCCAGCACGCGGCATGGTTCATTCTATCAGGAAAATCCAATACCGTCGCAATGCTACTCGAAGCCGGTGCTGATAAACGAACGGACAAGTTGGGTAACACTGTACATTCGGTGGCGCAAACCCAAGGTGCAGAAGGGGTGTTACATTTGTATCGGACCAGCCTGTCGAATCGAGGTCCTTAGCCACGGAGTGGCGCTCGTCGGTAGCCAGGGGGGTCACGCAGGCGTAAGCCGGCGTAGCCCCTGGTTCGCGACATCTCAACCCGTCATTAGCCACGGAGTGGCGACCGTAGCGATCGAGTTGTTACCTCCGCCCAACGTCAACGGCCGGACACACAGCTCAGCCAGGCAAGCCACTGTTCCACGACGCATACCAGCGCGCATTAGTCGCGGACTGGGGCGATCGCAAACCTGATTGCAATCGTGTCCCGAGCGCCTTTTCGGTCGCCTCTCCGAGGCTGAACGTCGGACGTGCTATTTCCAGGGGCTCCGCCGGCTTCGCCCGGCTGTCGCCCCTGGCTACCGACGGCCGCCACTTCGTGGCGAAGAGGCCCGGACTGTCGGGCTCGGAAGACGTGCCGCGACAAGGCGGCTCATTTCAACTTGAACTTCGTCCTTGGCTTCCAAACGACCCAACGGCGCTTCGATCACATCAACCGACGGAAATGCAGCTCTGTGCCGCGAAACGTTGGATTGATTGCACGCAGTCAGCCGCGAGTTGCGCGAGCCCCGCGGTCATCAAACGGTCGTTTTTCGGCACGGAGCGCAATACGTATGAGATGCTGGCACAGCAGTTCGAATCCACATGCGGGAACGACCGAGATCACCGGCCTAGAAAAACGTATGATGAGCGCAGCGAGCGCGCGACGCCATTCGGCTCAGGTGCGACGATTTGCTATACATGACTTTAACCTTAGTGGACCTTCCGCAAAAGTTGTCAAACGAGGTGCGGTCGTTTGCGTCTCTTGGGGGTGATAAACGAGGCGGGGCGAGATTACAATCGTCTCAGTATCGGTTTGTCACCGAGCCCCCTTATGTGCGACGTCACCAGAATCCTGAGCCAGATT
>JANNPR010000396.1:0-4094 GCA_031400345.1 Planctomycetota bacterium
ACGAAAGTGGAGGCAGACGATGAGCAACATGAATCAAATATATGTCGGCCTGTTGCTGGCCGTTTTGGTCACTGGCCCTGTGGGGTCGGTTTGGGCCAATGATTCGGCTACCACGGTGCGGGATACACAGGACGACATTCAGACCATGTCGCTGGCGGACGAATTCTCGACGGCGCAAAGCGGTTCCTGCCAAATTTGTAATTCGAACTGCGGGGAAGTGTGCCAGGCCGGGGCGGGCCCTTGGTACGGCGGTGTGGAGTATCGTTACATCCGTCCGTCGTTTAGTGAGGCCGTTGCCTTCGCGGTAGTGACCGATTCCTTCGGCGCAGGCTTCCAGCGCCAAGTTTCCGCACGAGAGCTGAGATTCGACTATGGCAATTCAGCGAGATTGTACATTGGCTCGCATATCGGTGATTCCCAGGACGTTCGCATTTCGTATTGGAACTTAGATATGGACGTTAGTGTGAATGGTGTCGCGGGCGCCGGTCAGACTTTAGTCGATCCCTTTGGGAACTTGGGATTGGCCGGAGCCAACATTAGCACGAACGCGTCAATCAACATGAACGTGTTCGATGTAGAGTATCTACAGACCATGAGCTTCCCCTGCCAGAACGTAGACTTCGCCTATTCCACCGGGGTTCGCTTTGCAAGAGTCAAGCAGGATTATGATTCCACGATTCGGACTGGCGGCGGCGTGTCGACCAGCGTCGGAGTGTTCACGGCGGACTTCGACGGCGTCGGCCCCTACTTCTCGTTGGCCAGTAGTACCTCTCGCGATCGGCAGTTCTCTCTGCTGGCCAAAGGCGGCGCAGCAGTTCTAATTGGCTCGTACCAAGTAGACTCGGGGGTCACCATTCCAGGTGTGGCGGCCGGCGGACAATCGGCGAATCGCATACGTGCGGTGCCAATTGTGGAAGGAGAATTGGGCGGCTCGTGGCATCCCACGGACCGGTTTACAATTTCGTCAGGCTATATGGTACAAGCCTGGTTCAACCTCGGAGTCTCGGGCGGGACGTTCGACGGCGAGAACCTGCCGGTGGCTCCGATCGACACCGTGTTCGGCCAGACAGACGATGCCGACATTATGTCGTTCGACGGTTTCTTCGTGCGGGCCGAATACTGGTTCTAGGAAATGTGTTGAAGCCCGAAGTTCCAGCCAGGGATTTAACAAGATTTCTTGGCTGGCCGCAGGCTTAAAAAGCCCGGTCTAATCCATGGCCTGGACGAGATAGGCTTGAATCTTCGCAATCAGCTCGGCCGGGTCGATCGGCTTGCTGAGATAATCCGTCATACCGGCCTCCAGGCACCGCTCGCGGTCTCCGCGCATAACATTTGCCGTTAGGGCGATGATAGGAATATCTCGCCTGATCACGGAGCCTTGTCGTTGCCTCTGTCGCTGGCGGTAGACTTTGGTCGCTTCCAGGCCGTCCATTTCGGGCATCTGGCAGTCCATCAGAACAATGTCGTAATCCGCTCGCTCGAGCGCGTTGAGCGCCTCTTTGCCGTTGGCCACGATGTCGCAGGAGAAACCGGACTTCGCTAATACTTGTTTGGTGACGAACTGATTGATGTCGTTGTCCTCCGCAACCAGAATGCGAACGGACCCGGCTTGAGCGAACGCCTTTCCATCTCGCGGGCATTCCGGTGACGCAGGGGGCGCGACGCGGACAATGGGCGGGCCGAGTAGCCGGACCAGCGCGTCGAACAGCTGAGACTGCCGCAGCGGTTTCGATAAGTATTGCTCCGTTTCGTCCGCGGGCTGCTCGCGGTCATCGCTGGCCGAGCCCAGGCGGAGGATTCCGCATCCCAGGCTACGAACGCGTTTCCGCACCGAAGCCAGCAGCTCGTTCTGAATTTGGTCGGTGGGATCTTCGTCGAAGATTACGATTCTGATGGGCCGGTCTTGCTCCGAGGCCTGTGCCAGTAAAGGTAGGACGTCGCAACTATGGCTGCTGATTTCTAACCGCATGCCAAAGCTTTGGAGCAGCTCGCGTAGGATCGTCGCGGTGGCGGGCTTGGCGGTCACCGCTAGTATTCGCTGTCCCAGGAATTCTGGTGGTACAACGGCTTGGTGCCCGACGCCGCTCACGGCTTTGTCGAACTTGCAGCGGCACCAGAATTCCGAACCGCTGCCCGGTTCGCTTCGGGCGCCAATTTCGCCACGCATGAGTTGCACGATTTGCTTGCAGATCGCCAGCCCCAACCCTGTGCCCCCATACTTTCGCGTGGTCGATGCGTCAAGCTGCGAGAACGCTTCGAATAGGCGATTCATACGATCGCGCGGAATACCGATCCCGGTGTCGCGGACCGAGAACTCGACGACGGCATCGGTTTCGCTTTCCTCGCGTAGGTCGACCCGTAACACGATTTCGCCTGTGGCGGTGAATTTGATCGCGTTACTGGTGAAATTGATCAATACCTGCTGCAACCGGCCGGGGTCGCCAAGCAGAGCAGTGGAAACTCGGGGATCGACGAACTCCAGCAATTCAAGCCCTTTGCCAGCCGCCTGCTCGCCGAGAATATTGAGAATATTGTCAACCAACGTGCCGACATTGAAGGGCACAAGCTCGAGCTCCAACTTGCCGGCCTCGATTTTGGAGAAGTCCAGAATATCACTGACGAGATGCAACAGCGCCTCGCCGGATGACCTGGCTACTCCCGCAAAGCGCCGCTGTTCGTCGTCGAGCTGGGTTTGCTGCAGAAGCGCACACATGCCGATGACACCGTTCAGCGGCGTCCGCAACTCGTGGGACATATTCGCTAGAAAGCGGCTCTTGGCACGATTGGCCGCCTCGGCCGCCTCGCGGGCAGACTCCAGTTCCACGGTGCGGGATTCCAGTTCGGCGGTCTGAACTTCGAGCCGCTCCTTAGCGGCCATCAATTGCAGATTCGCCAGGCGAGCCGTTGTTTCGGCGCGCTGCAGCTTTTCAATCTTTTCTTCGATGGCCAGGCTGGCCTTAAAGGCTACGGTAGCCAACTCCGATTTTTCTTCGATGGACTGGGCCATTTGTAGCACTTCAATCGGGTCAAATGGCTTCTTCAGAATGTACAGGTTGCCGGAGCCGCCCAAATGGGCCGACACATCCTCCCAGTTGTAGTCCGAGAAAGCGGTGCAGATCACGCAAGGCAGGTGGGGAGCCAGTTGCCACAGCTTCTTGATCGTTTGGATGCCGTCTATGCCGGGGGGCATGCGCACATCCACAAAGGCCAGCAAGTACATCTGACCCGCGTCCGCGGCCTGCTTCACGAGTTGCACGCCTTGTTCGCCCTGGTAGGCCGAGTCCAAGGTAATACCGCTGAGCGCATTGCGGGGGACCGGTTTGGCGGCCGCTTCACCGAACAGATCACTTTCTAGCGCGTTCAATGCGGCTGTGCCCGCTCCGGCACCAGAGAATATCTTGCGAAAGTCCGCATGGATATCTTTGTTGTCGTCGATGATCAGAATCTTGTCGGATGGGGTCATTTATCACTTCCCGGTATAGACATCACGAGGCGCCGGCCAATTCGATCGACGGCACATGTTGTACTTCGTTGTCAGGTTTTGCGGCACTCACCAAGGGAATAGCAATAGTGAAAGTTGCTCCCTGATGCGCTCCCGCACTGAACACGCGGATTGTGCCCCCCATCTCGCTCATCGCGATTGCCGATGAGTGCAAGCCAAAACCGTGGCCATGCAGCTTGGTCGTGAAGCCGAAACTGAAAATCTGCTTGAGCTGCTGGTCGTCAATGCCGAGACCGGTGTCAGAGACGCTAATAATCGCTTGAGCGTCCTCCCGCACCGCCTGGATTCGGAGCTCGCGTCGTCCAGACGCGTCCGCCATGGCTTCCAAGGCATTCTTGATCAGGTTATCGAGAATTTGCAGCAGTTTCGACTTTTCAAGATTAATCTCCGGAAGGGGTTCGAAATGTCGCACCACTTCGACGCGGTACTTCTTGACCGTCGGATCGTGCATCACCAACAAATCATCGAGCAGCGACTCAACGTCGACGGTTTCCTTGAATAAAACGCGACGCGTGTACGTCTGTTGGGCGTTGATGATATTCTTAATGTGCTGAATTTTCTCGGTGAGATTTGCGGTTTCCGACGCCAGATC